>JAZRVE010000061.1:0-6164 GCA_045598975.1 Eubacteriales bacterium | reverse complement strand
TATTGAGGAAGCAAAGAAGAGATTTGCCGAGGGCAATCTCATTGAGATGAAGCCGTATAACTGCGAGACAATGCTCCACACCAGAACCGTGGAAGAAATGAACGAGGACAAGGCAAGAATGAGAAAGATGGCAGGCGCTTCCGAGAAAGCCGGAGTAAAGGCATAGTTTTAATTTAAAAATGCTCGTATAAAGATATTACTGAATAATTTGAAATACGTGTATCACTTGTACTCGTGTACCGATATGTCGGGTAGGTTGCTACACTAAGCACATGTATTTTGGGCTTTCTATAATTACTGTTTCGACAAAATGGGGTAGCGATTTGCTACCCCATAAATATAGCGGTCAGCTTCAGCTCCGTAGAAATATTCAAATTCTATTGTCATAGCAAGTTCAACTCATTATTTTTTATAAAAAAAGGAACAGAGCCGTATAAACGACAATGTTCCTCATACTTTTATTGAATTATCTCTAACTTTTGAAAATCACTAATGTGCGTTTGTGATTTCCTATGTATTCTTGCGTAGTATGGGCTTGCAAGAAAATCAATCAAATCTTCTTTTGCAATCCTGAATTTTTTTCGTACAACAATTCCGAGTATTTTTTCACTGATGATCCATTTACGAATAATTTCTTTTCCATACCCGGTGATTGCACGAATATCATTGGCACATATTACGTCAGGATAGTCTTGCATTTTTGCTCTGTAATATTTTTTTATATCTGAAATTTGACTTTCAGAAAGTATGCCTCTGTACTCTTTTTCAAATTTATAGCGTTCTGTTTCCTGTATTGGAATATCGTAATAATGGAGTAATCCATCACGCTTTTTTTCAAAATCTATTTTTTTACTTTTTATCAATTTGTATGCCGTAGATTCTGAAATGCCACATATTTCACAAAATTCTTTTTTGGTAACAAACTGTTTTTCTGCATTTTCGGTATTATTCACTTTAATTCACCTTATTTTTTATATTTCAATAGTAGGTGATAAGTGTTTTCCCAAAGAATTACAACCTAATTCCCAAAAAGTTCCCAAAAATGTGTTAAAAATCATAAAAAGTGCAGTGTTAAGATATTGCTTGAATTTATCGGTTTTTTATATAAAAATACCGTGAAAACCCTTGATTTTACAAGGGTTGAGAGTTCCTCTAACTTCTTCAAAATTCCACTCGTTTCTCATAAGTTCAACTGATTCGAAATCACTCGAAATCAGGTAGTCCGCAAGGGCTCGTGGGTTCGAATCCCACCCTGTCCGCCAAACAAAAGGCACACCGAAAGGTGTGCTTTGTTTTTGTTTCGATGCCGCGGAAGTGCGGCTCGTATCACGAGTATGCGTGAAGTATTTCGGCA
The DNA here is from genome assembly GCA_045598975.1 of Eubacteriales bacterium. Classification (GTDB taxonomy): domain Bacteria; phylum Bacillota; class Clostridia; order Oscillospirales; family CAG-382; genus UMGS882. The sequence goes on along the minus strand of JAZRVE010000061.1, from coordinate 4,810 downwards.
AAGCGCGTCAGCCGGGCGTAGGCTTCTCGGACAAAGGCTTCAAACGGCATATCCCGATAGGCCTGCGAGCTGTGGCAGGCAAGTTCCAGATTGAGCGTCCCGCGGTAGCCGACGCGTGCAAGGGCTTCGGCGAGCGCATTCCAGTCGCGTATGCCGTCGAACGGCAGAAAATGCCGATCCCCCGTGCCGTCATTGTCGTGCAGATGCGTGTACAGCATCCGGCTCCCGTAGGTCTCGACGATCGGCGCGTCGGGGCCGTAACACGTCTGATGTCCCGCGTCAAAGCAAAAGCCGTGCGGTGCGGCGGCATTGCCGAGCACGGAAGCGAACGGCGGCAGGACTTTTGCGTTTTCATAGCAGAGCACGACGCCGTGAAGCGCGGCGTAGTCTTCGAGACGGGAAAACCGCGACAGGGCTCCCGCTTGTGCACCCGTGCCGCAGACGGCGGGGATTTCGGCTCCGCCTGCGGCGTGCAGGACGAGCTTTCCGATATCGGCGGCATGGCAGGCGTCCACTGCGTCGCAGAGCTTGCGCAGGGCGGTTTCCGCCGTCTGCCCGTCAGCGCTCCATAAACCGCCGACGTCGACGGTGGGGGCGTGAAAGGCTTCCAACAGGATGCCGCACCGCTTGGCGCCGTCCGACAGCGACGGGAGGTTGTCAAGATCGGATACCGTGCCGGAGCCGATGAAGACGCTGTCGAAGCCGGTCTGCTTATACAGGGCGAACTGATCGTAAAAGGACGGGCTTTGCGGGTGGGAAACGAGTAAGGTCATACCGAGACGGTTCATGGAAACCACTCCTTTTATCGAGAAAGCCGGAGAAGGGGGACGCCGGGCAAAAACGTTTGCGTTTTTTTGATTTTCCCTTGACTTTCCCCAATTATATCACTATAATGAGAGAAAGTAAATACCCGCGAAAGAAAAGAGGAAAACCATGCGTGTCATGACCTTCAACGTTCAGCACTTCGCTGATATAAAAACAGACCGGATCGACTACGACGCCTATCGGAAAGCCATCGTCGGCTTCGGCGCGGATATCATCGCGCTCAACGAGGTGTTCGACAAGGGAACGAGTCTGCCGAGCCAGGTGCGGGAGCTCTGCCGCGGAACGGACTATCACTATTATTTCGGGTATGCGGTCACCATCGGCGGCAATCCTTACGGCAATGCCCTGCTGTCACGGTATCCTATCCTTTCGTGCGAGACGGTGCCCGTTCCGTCGCAGGAGGGACCGAGCGACGTGTATCTCGAAGACCGCTGTCTCATCAAAGCCAAAATAGACGTTGACGGCAAAGCGCTCACCGTGCTCGTCATCCATTTCGGACTGTCCGAGGAGGAGCACCGTCGGGCGAAAAATGCGGTCATCGGAAATCTGGAGTCGGAAAGGTGCATTCTGATGGGGGATTTCAATGTGACGCCGGAGGACGGCATCCTTGCGGAGATACGCGAAAGAATGTCGGACACGGCGGAAAAGCTGGATGCACAGAAGTTTTCTTTCCCGTCGGACGCACCCGATCGCAAGATCGACTATATTTTCACCAGCCCGGATATCCGGACGCTGTCCGCCGAGATTCCGACGCTCGTTCTCTCGGATCACCTGCCGTATCTCGCGGAGATAGAATAGTATCGTGTCGTATCTGACGGACATCCGGGGCTTCCCGGCGGCCGTTATTACCTCCTTTTTTCTTCCGAAAAGAAAAAAGGAGGTTTCTTTTACACACAAGATGCCCGCGCCGCATACAATACAGCGAAAGGAAGCAGACCGGAAAAGAAGGACTGTCCTTCCTTGACAATCCAATCAGGAGGTATGTGAAATGGGTGAAAAAAATTCCTGTTGCTTTTCTTCCGGCACAGCCGGAGCGGCAACCAATGCGGATCGCTCGACGTGCATCAACGTCGAGAAAATATATGACGCGGCAAGAGATAAGGACTGTATCGAAGATTTAAGAGTGTTTCTGGATCAGAACGGTCAGACGACCGTCGATCACGCCACGGCGCTTCGCTGTAAATGCGCGGACGTCGTGTGGGTCAACATAGCCGTCAGCGACGTTGCTTTCAATCGCGGCTATTACGCGGTGGACTTACGGTTCTATTTCCGCGTTTGTTTCGAGGCGACCATTCCGTACTGCCAGCCGCAGGAATTCTGCGGGATCGCGGTATACGACAAACAGGTGGTCATGTTCGGCAGTGAGGGAAGCGTCGGCATCTACACGTCCGATTTCTGCTCGGGCGGCGGTGTGCCGGGCGTCCTTCCCGTCAAATATAACACCAATCTGCCCAAGGTCGTCCTCGAAGTGGCAACGCCCATCTGCCTTGCCGTCAAGATGGTCGACAGGACCTGCAACTGCGGCTTCTGCTGCTGCACGCCGGATCAGATCCCCGAAAGCGTATGCAATTCCTGCGGGATCTCTCCGTGCGATGATTTCGGCATGAAGTGCCTGTACGTTTCTCTCGGTGTCTTTTCGGTCATCCGTATGCAGCGCCCGGTCTCTCTCGTTGTCAATGCGGCGGATTACTGCATCCCCGACAAGACCAGCAACGTGCTGTCCGAGACCGATCCCTGCGCGGTGTTCAACAATATGTCGTTCCCGACGTGCGAGTTCTATCCGCCGAGCACCTGCGGCGCCATCACGGGCGGCATTGCCGGCGCGATGGACGTCTGCAACCCGTCCGACGTGTTGGGGGATTCCACGGCAAATCTCGGCAAGTCCTGCTTCAATAAGCGCTGTTAACCGCAAAACGGTTTGCCGCCTGCGGTAAGGCACAAAAAAAGCCCGGGAAAACCGGGCTTTTTTGTTTTTGCTTTTTACGGTACCAGAAAACCGAGCGTTTCAAACTGAGCGATGATTTTTTTTACGTCTTCGCTCGCTTTTTCGGCGGGAACGTCGTAGGTGTCGAGAATGATCCCGACGATCTGTTCCTCCGTCTTTCCGGCGGATAACTCTTCAAAAATCAGAGCGGACGTTTCGTTGAGTTTGAAAAAGGTCTCGGATTTGGTCACGTCGATGACAATCTTGTTTCCCGCGACCGTGCGGACGAGTAATCCCTGCTTGATCTTCATGTTTTCATTCTTTCCTTTCCGTACTTGTGCTTATCGAAGGCTCCGGCAGCGTTCCTCATACCAGGAGGCAACGGCGTCGGACGGATATTTCTGCGTTATCGAGATCAGTCGTGCATAGTCGCGTGCGGCGGCAAGAATCTCGGAGGAGATGAGAACACTGTTCTCGCTCAGGATGCGCCTGACGTTGTCGGGCACAAGCACCGATCCCGTCAAAGCGGCACGCCGCTCTCTGATCTCGCTTGCGCATACGGTTCTTACTTTTTTCCAGAAGGTCGTCATCAGCGATCCGTCATCCGCGAGCACGGACGAATCCGAAGGAGCAAGCCCTTTTTTGTTGCCCGAAAGCACGCCGAGCGACTGCTCGGGGTAGAGGGGAACGGGAGCCCAGCGCAAGCCGTCGGCTGATGCCCAGATGAGACGCTCGGTAAGGGAATCGACGGCGAGAAGCTCGTCGCAGAAGACGTAGTAATCCAACAGCACCGCAAGGTCTGTGGATTCTTCCAGCAACTGATGTGCCCGCTCGTTGTTATCTTCGTTAACGAAGGCGGAATAGAATAACTCAAATTCGTTGCGGGCGCTCACGCCGCCGTACTGACTGTTTACCTGCCCATTCTCACAGGAAACGGCAAAGGTGACGGTGCCGGCATTTTCGGCGAAATCGCCGTAGGGCTTCAACAGCGTGCGGATTTCCGAAAAGGCGCCGTTCTGGTAAAAGAGGACGGGCTCTCCGAAACAGCTCGTGCCGTCCTGCGCGGCAAAGAGCTTCTGATATTCGGTATAGGCATTCTCCTCGGCGATCTGCCTCCATAATTCGTAGGCGGTCAGCGCACGGGTGTGCAGATAATCGAAGTGGTCGGTATAGAGATAGAATTGAGAATCGTCTGCCATGTCGCCGCTGACGGGCGAAAAGACGTAATCGTGACGGTTGACGAAGCCGTCTCCGTAAAGCGGGAGATACTGGATTCTGACGAAACCTGTCGTTTCGGTCTCGTCATGATAATACTGATAGATGAAGGAGCCCGACTGTAAAACGCTGGCCGTGTCTCCCGTGCTGGTGATATACATGCGGGGCAGCTTCGAGATAGGGGGCAGGGACTGCGCGATGTGCTCCGAGCAGGTGTCGCAGACGGAGGTCATCTTGCCGCCGTACAGCAAGGAAGGCTCCTGCTCGACCGTCCACTTGGAAAACGAGTGATCGGCCTTGGGTGTGCGATTGAGAATGTGGACTTCTCCGCAGAAGGAACATACTTCGTATTCATAACCGTAGCGCTGGCAGGTCGGCTCGCTGATGTAGGGACCCGCAAAATGGTGGATGCGGGTAGAAAGGAAGGAGAACAGTCCGCCGAGGAGCACGCAGACCATGAGAAAGTACAGAGCTATGCGTGCGGAATTGATCAGATATTCAAGCAGTGTGCTCTTTTTCACGGCAGACCCCTCCTTTTTCGGCAGTCGGTGCGGGAAACGTGCCGGGACACGACCATACACCATCATAATTCATTCAATCATATCATAAATATATGACAAAAGTATTAACGTGCGGAGGAAAAAACATTATTTTTTCATTGCCGTGGCGAAAAAAGACGGGAAGGAGAGGAAAAAAACGGAAAAAGTGTATGTGTTAAAATGATGTGAGCCAAAAAGAGAGGAAGTTACTTGCAAGATATGGTATAATGGAATCATCACAAGACCAAAAACCATATCAAGAAGGAACTTCCCATGAACATTATAGCACAAGAAGCTCGAAAAAGGC
>JAZRVE010000060.1:0-12598 GCA_045598975.1 Eubacteriales bacterium | reverse complement strand
CCGCCCCCCGCCCAGGCGGACAAAATGGCACCCCCGCGCCGAGCCCGGGGGGGGGACGTTTTTTCCGCGTGCGGCGGGCAATCCGCCGCACGCGGTATGAGTGCAGCGGCACGCTTTCAGAATCTGAATCCGATTGCCTCGATCTTTTTCATGTAGTCGCTCTTGTACGATTCCAGCTTGGTCTTGCTTTCCTTCTCAAACTGCTTTCTGTACTTCTGCCCTTCGCCGCTGTCGCGGTCGATGCCGTTGTTGACGAGCCACTCGTCAAGATTGGCACGCTCTTTTTCGAGCGCCTGAACCCTGCCGTAGAACTCGTCAAGCAATGCCCGTGCCTGCGTCCACTTTTCCGTGCCGCTCGGCACTACCGTGATGACGCCGCTTGAACCCGCGGAGGCAGCGCTCTTTCCGGCGCTCTTTCCTTCCGACAGCAGTCTGTCGGCATAGCCCGTTTCGTTGACCGACGAAAGCGGAAGCCCTAACTTTTCGGCACCCGACAGGTTGTACTGGTAGCTGACACGGTCGATCCAGTCCTTCTGCTCGCTGACGTCGAGCCCTAATTCCCTGCGGGACTTCACCACGTCGAGCGAGCGGGCGATCTCGTTTTCATAGACGTCCTTATCGCCGCCGCGGATACGGTCGAGCCGTTCGTTTGCCGCCAAAGAGGAATATTTCCATTTATTTGCCACGGTTGTCCTTCTTTCTGTTTGATATACCGATCCGGTTTTCGGTTTATTTGCCCTTGATCTCTTTATAGTCAAGGCGGATGTCGGAGATCCCGACGGAAGCCTGAGAGCACGAGACGCAAAACTGCATCCGTTCGAGCAGGTGCCTCGGCAGGCGGACGGCCAGGACGGCGCTGCCGTCCTGACACGGCTCCGCCGTGCGCGTGTACGAAGCGTACAACGCGCCGTCCGCGTAGAAGGAGACCGTTACGCTCGCCGCCGATGCCGTCTTGCAGGTCATGCGGAACGACGTGACCGCTTTCTTGACGTGCGGCGCTCCGAAATCCGTATTCTTGGAGTAAAACACACATTCCGGCGCCGTGTAGACGCTCTCTGTTTCGCCGCTTCCGGCTTCTTCTCCGGCTTCTTCTCCGGCTTCTTCGCTTTCTTCGCCTTCTTCGTCCTCCTCCGGACGATCTTCAAAGGTATGCAGGGCATATCCGTCTTCCCCGACTGCGAGAATGCCGGTCACCGTTCCCGCTTTTAGCAGGGCGCCGCCCGGAAGAGCGTCGCAGAAGAACCACGACAGCGCCCGCACCGCCTTGCCGACGTCCGCCGAGCTGACGTACCGCTTATAGCCGAAATCCCACACGTACAGATGCGTGCCGACAAGCAGAAGATAGCGTCCTCCGTCGATCACGGCACACGATGCCCGTACGTCGTCGGCGCTCTCCGATAAGAAGCCGCGCACGCCGGGACTGCCGCCGATGTTGGCGGAAAGGGCGACCGCATTCATGCGGTCGAACGCGTCGGTGTTGTCCACAAGATACACGCCGTCGTGCGAAACGAACACCGTGCGGTTATCCGCCGACGCGACGCTGTCCGGTGCCGGACAGCCCCTTTCCGGGCAGAGTATCTTCAAGGAGAAGTACCCACCGAGATCGCTTGAATAGTTGTAGCTCATACGGCTTACGGTATGCTCGGTGAAGACGAGCAGGTATTCCTGCTGTTTGGCGAAAGCGGTGATATTCTCGGAGCCCGTGCCGATGACGTTGACGCCGTCCTTGTGAAAGAGAAGCGGATCGGCAAGCTCGCTCATGAAGTATTTGCCGACGCTTTCCTCACTGCCCGCCAGGAACACCCTCGTGCCGGAAACGTTTCCGCCGCCGTAGGCGGTCGCCGTCCGACAGCCGATCATGTCGGTGCAGGCGTCGATATGCTTTGCCATATTGGAGGCGTACACCACGCGCAACGGATTGCTTACCGTCGGGAAGACGCGCAGTTCCACCCGGTTATGTTCAAGCAGCGTATATTCGTCCTCCGTCAGACGTCTGTCTCCGATGAAAACGGCAAACACGCGGGTAGTATCCATGTTGAGCGGCAGGCGAAAGGTGTTGCTCGAATAGGAAATGCCCTCATACTCCGCCATCAGATACGGCGAAAGGACGTTGGGCACAAAGGGATCGACGAGCATATACGCCGTGGCGTCCGAGGACACGTCGGTCATATACGGTGCCCCCGTCGGCACCTCCTCGACGGCGTTGCCCTCTCTGTCGACCGAATAGATGTGGGTATGGCAGTAAACGTACAGCTTGCCGCCGTATTCGACCTGCGTGCTCACCTCGTCCGGCAGTCCGTCAAGCAATACCGAAAAATCCCGACCGTCATACCGCACGAGTGACGAGCCGATGTGTAAGATCACGTCTTCCCGGTACGTTCCGCGGGAATGGAGCGTTCCCGTGACCGACGCGGAAAGCGTGCGGCTGACAAGTCCCTTACGCGTGACGAGAATGCCGTTTTTCAAGATGAAATTGTGCAGATCGGTCGATTGATCGTCCCCGATGCCGGCAGAGTCGGCTCCGTAGTTGACACCGCCCGTCGGGCTGTACAACAGCGCACAGCGGCGTGCCGACGCCGAAAGCGGCACCGGCTCATACTGACGTGTACTCACAGACGCCACCCCTTACCGGCGCCCGGTCGGAAGAAGGTGTTGCCGATCCGCTCCTTCCGGCTTCCGGGCAGATGATCCTCGTACAGTAAACCGTTGTACTGTGACATGAGTTTGGCGTACAGCTCGGTGTTGTCGACGGGACACAGTTCCGTCGCCGCAAGTAAGATGAGTGCGTCGAGTGTCGTCCCGGGCATGACGACCGCCGTCGTCAGCGCCGTTTCGACGCCGAGTGCGGGGAAGGCGCCGTACACGACGGAGAGCGTGTCGTCCTCCGCCACGTCTTCCGCGTACAGTTTGCCGTCAAGTACCGTAAAGGCATGCTCCCTGCCCGCGACCGATACCTTTGTCACTTCAAAAGCATCGGTGGGAAGCACGGCGAACAGGATGTCATCCTCCTGCGTCACCGTAAGCGTTACGGTTTTGATGAGCAGCGGAAAGCGCCGGGCGATACGCCGCACGCAGCGGTTTATGACCGAAAGGATACGATTTTCCATATCCGCCTTGACGCCGACGGTCGACGAGACCGCATCCCCGTTGACGGTGTCGATTTCCAGCGCTTTGTAGATCTCCTGCTTCAAGGTGCCGAGCGTGATGGAATGCATACGGTTTTCCCCTCCTTCTTAATATCCGTACGGATGCCGGGCGGCGGATCGCCGCCCGGTATATGTGGTTTCGCGCAGAAAAAGCGCGTTACGAAGGATTGGAGAAAATGATCGGTCTTGCATCGCCGAAGCCGAAGGCAAAGTCCACGTAGCCGATGTAATCGGTGATGAGCGGATTGTCCTGCGGAGAAACGAGGACGGTAGGCTTGGTGATGTAGACGAGTTTGAGCACCTCGGAGAGCATGAGGGAATCCGCGATCGCCCACTGCTTGCCGGTAAAGCCGGCGTTGCCGCCGCCGACAACGAGGTACTTCATGCCGTAAACCGGGTTTGCGGCGTGTTCGGGCGTGTTGGGATCGGGGTTGCCCGTCGGGATGAGACTGCCGCAGGGACCGCAGATCTGCTTTGCCGTCGCTTCGAGCTCGGGGCTGACGAGAAGCAGGTCCATGTTGCAGGCAAACGGCAGACCGTCCGGCGTAACGAAGCGGGAGGCTTTCGCCTGTGCCTCGGTGATGGCGGCTACCGAAAGCTCGGTGGTGATGAGGTTGGAAAAGACACCGTCGGTAAGGTCTTTGCTGATGGGGTGCGTGGTGCTCGCCCAGGTGGTACCGTCGGCACCGATGGTGGTGAAGGCGGAACCGAACAGACGGTAAAACTCGTTGAGCACCGTGATATAGGCGCTGTCGGCGAGCTTGGTGCCGATCTTGGCGGCCTCGCCGGAGTAGTCGATCTTTGCTTTCTTATAGCTGGTGGTCACGCGAAGAGCGTGCTCCTTGGGGGTGATGGTGGTGATGAAGCCGCGCTTGGAATCGGCGCTCGCGACGGAGGTGCCGTCGTAGACCGGCAGTTCGCCGTAGCCGCCGACGCCTTCCAGACGGTAGTCGATGTCGTCCTGGCAGACGATTTCAGCCACCTTGCCGATAACGTTGAGACGCTTTGCGTAGCGCAGGTCAAATCTCTTTTTGACAAGCGGGTACAGGTCGTTGTGCCATGTGTAAATATCGTTCATTGAAGTCTTCCTTTCCGTTAAGTAAGTCCGTCAGGCGAGGTAGGGCGTTTTGAGCTTGACGCCGAGGATGAGCTTTTCGGCGTCGGTGAAGACGACCTTGGCCTTGACAGTCGAGGAGCTGTCGTACTGGACGACGCCCATGCCGCCGAGATCGACCGTCATATCGGTACCGATATGCGGAACGTAGGCATAAACGTCCCCGCTGCACGCCGTGCCGCCGGAAGAGACGGTGACGGTCGCGACGTTATCCGCCACCGAGCAGGCGGAAATGGTGCGCACCTTGCCGATCTTGTCGGTGTTGGTGGAGCCGCTCCCTTTGGAAACGAGCACCAGACTGCCGGACGTCATGCCGGAAGAAACATTCAGGGCGCTGATGCAGATCTTGGTGGCGGTACTGCCCGTCGTGACGTACTGATTGGGCGCGGCGGTCGTGTAAACGGCGTCGGGCGCCATGTTGACGCGGATCTTGGTGCCGTTATTTCGCGGATTGAGCATATCCGCCGTGCCGGTGTGATCCTCTTCGGCGACGCCGACCACGTAGTCGGCAGAGTGCACCGAGACGATCAGGCTGTTCTTGACGCCGACCACCTGCCCTTTGTAAATACAAGTGGCCGACGCGATGTCGTAATCGCGGATGAGCGGCGTGTTGGCGCCGGATGCGTTGAATAAGAATTTCATATGATCCTCTCTTTCCTGTGTTAACAGAGCCTTTCCGCTCTGGACGAGCGCGGCAGGGATTCAAGCAGCTCCGCGTATTCCTTGTAGGACATACCGGAATCCCTTGCGATATCCATCTGCCGCTTTGTGAGCGAAAGACTGTAATCCTTCTGTGCCGTGCCGCCGGTGAACGAGGTACTGCCGCGGTTTTTCTCTGCGGCGGCGGTATTGGTGCCGGCAAGCTGGCTTTTCAGGCGAAGGTAGGCGGCGTACACGTCGGAAGCGTCCCCGCTCCTGCCTTCACAGAAGGCGCGGAAGGGTGCCGACGTGACGTCCTCCACAACGTGACTGTCCGGGAACGCGGCGGCAAGCGCGCACAGCTCGTCCACCGTCATGCGGCTGAACAGAAAGGACGGATGGATCGGCGTTCCCGCCTGCTCCGAAGACACGTTCCGTTCCGTTTCCCTCGTTTCCGTTTTCTCCGACGGCTCTGCGCCGTCGTTTTGATTCTCCGCCGGTTTCGTCTGCTCCCCCGGCGTGTGGGGTACGTGAAGGGACGGCGCCGCGGCGTCTGCGGCAAGAGCGTCCTCCGCCGCCGACGTGGGTGTGCCCCGTTCCGGTGCGTCCGACACGTCCGGCTCGTCCGGTTCCTCCGGATACCGGTACGGATCGGGTGCCGCGCAAAACCGCCCGGCAAGCTCGGAAGCCATTTCGGAATAGGAGCCGCTCTTCAACAGCCCCTTTTCTTTTAAGTCTTTCAGAAAGACCTTGATGCCCGCGAGGCTCGCATTGTTTTTGCGTTCCCGTTTGAGCCGTTCCGAAAGCAGCAGTTCCAGCTCTGCCTGCGTAAAGGTTTTTTCGTCCGTATTCGCTGCCGCCGCCGTTTCCGACAGCGTATAAGTTTCATTCTCCGCCATTGATACAAAGCCCCCTTCTCATCACGCGCCCGTGTCCGCCGACGGCACTTCCGTTTCCGCCGACAGCAGTTTTTCTTCCAGCGCCTTCCACGCTTCGTCCACGCTCTTTTTGCCGTACAGCCCATCAAGGTATTCGCAGATCTCCTTGCGCATCGGCAGATCGAGCAGTTCGACGTAGGCCTTGGCGAAAATATAGTTGCTCTCGTTGAGCGGCGCCGACATGAGCGCCGACATGACCGAGACGGTGAACGCTTTGGAATGGCTGACGCCGTCGCCGATATGGATCTTGACATCGAGCTCGGGCACGTAACTGCCCTTTTCCGTCGTGACGGCGTAGTCTTTCAGCCGGAACGCGTACGTTTCCTTTCCGGGGGACGCGATGGCACGCCCTTCCTTGTAGTATTCGAGAGCGGTGTAGTCGATGAGCCGGTAGAGGCGCTTGAAGCCTTCGCTCTTGACGGTCTTTTTGAGGGATTGGCGCGTCTGGGCACGCTCGTTGAGCAGAGCGATGCCCGACGCCGTGGTGACACGCGTGGGCTCCTTGCCCTGATTGGCCTCAAAGTTGCCGGTGGTCTGCTCCATCATGCTCTGCCATGCCACGTAGTTGTTGAACAGGCTTGCCTGGTAGGCTCCCATGTTGCCGAGCCGCTGCACCTTGCCCATCATGCCGGGACGCAGTTTCCAGATGGCGCCCGGCGTGTTTTCCGGCGCTTCCCCTTCGGCAAAGGCGTTTTCCTCTGCCAGTATCACGTCGTTGGAGGTGAACGCGGCGTTGATCTGGGCAAACGTCAGCTCGCGGTCGGCGGCGTCGATGAGGGGAATGAGCTGTTCCAGCTCGCTTTTGCCCCACAGAGAGCCGTCGGTCGGGATCTTGCCGTACACCACGAAGGGATACATCCGGCATCCCGTGTTCTGCCAGTACCGCGGCAGGTAGCGGATCTCCTTGCCGTTGATGAGAAGCGACAGCGCCACGTCTCCCGCCGCGTAGGCGAGCTTTTCTCCCGTAAGGGTATCCTTGGCGGCGCCGTCCTCCGGCTGGCGGAACCAATATTCCGTGACCGTCACGGTGCTGTCGTCATACGGGTCTGTTCCGTCAAAGGCGTCCGCCGTTCCGCCGTGAGCGTCCGAAAGACAGTCCTCGAACGATATGCCGCGTGACGTGAGCTCGGCACGGAAAACACGCCTTGCCTTCTGCCTGTGCATCCGGTAAATATAGGCGACGTATTCACAACCGTCAACGTCGCTCGCCGTCGGATCGGGGTATAGCTGATCGGGACTCGGGTTTTCGAGCGTCACGTTGTCGCTCTCCCCGTTCCAGCCGATCTTCCATACCGCACTGCCGTAAATGTTGAGGCGGCGTTCGTTGACAGCGTTTTTGCCGGCGAGTTCCCCTACGTCGCAGATGGTCTCGCAGAGTTCCTCGCGCTTTTTGGCAAGGGCAAACGGATACGTACCGCGCGGGACAAATTCAAAGCCCGGCACGGAGGCGTCTATCTGGCTTTCGACATGCACAAAACCGTCGGTGCACTGTGCCGGCTGCCACGGAAGATCGGTGCTGTCGGAAAGAGCGCCGGTCTGATAGCGGATGTCGTGAGAGCCGTCGTAATAGCGGCGCATACGGTTCCAGTACAGGTCGTTCGGCTTGCGTGCCGCCATGGCGTCGCGCACGTTTTCGTCAATGGTGCTTTCCCGCTCGACGTCTGACGCATAGCGGTACACGCCGTCTTTTTTCGGGGTGAATAATCCGTGTTTTTTCATGTTTTACCTATCCTTTCGTGTTGTCTTTTTCCGCCGCGGGAGACCTTCACCGCGTGATCGGCTGCCACGTGCGGCGCTTCGCCGACAGGGAATCCGAAAGTTTTCTGTGCGGCGCTGAGGATGCCGCGGCATCGGGACGCCCGGGCGGCGCATAGGAGGCAAAATAGCGCAAGGCGTCCGGCGCATGGGTGACGGAGTGCGGATGGATGGCGGCGTCGCCCGGCTTTGCGGGATCGTACAGCAAAAGCTGTAAGTTCCGGATGAGGCTCGGGCAGGTACGTAAGATGCGTAAACGCGGCTGTCCGTTTTCGTCGGTTTTGAGCCACTCTTTGAGACACAGCCAACCGTCGACGCGCTCCGCCGTCAGCTTTGTCAGAAAAACGCCGTTGTCGGCGAACAGCTCGGCGATGCTTTTGCCGCTGTCCTTCTGGCGCGACCATAAGTCGGACGGTGCGATGAACACCGATACGCCCTGCGCCTTTTCGCGGATGCGCCCCGCCGCCTCGCTGACGATCAGCCCGCTCTCGTGTACCTCGTCGTACACCGTCGCCGTCCCCTGCGGAGAAACCGAAATAAACACCGCCGCCAGCATATCCAATCCATAGTCGATGGCGCAGTACCGTTTGCCGACGGGATACGGCGCGTCTGCGGGAAGCGTGTGGACGTCGGTATCGAATTCCGGGAAAAACTGCCCCTCAAAGCTGTCCCAGTTTCCGTTGAGCCACGCGTCGCGCAAGCCCTTGGGCAGGCTTTTGAGCTGTTCGAGGTAGGCGGGATCGGCGTCAAGCAGGACGCCGTTGTCGTAAACGCTCGCCGGGATGAAGGCGTAATCGGACGCTTTCTCTCCCGTGCGGTAATCCCCGTCGATGAACAGACGCTTCACCCAGCCGTGCCCGACGCCGCCGGGGTTGCAGGTCAGATACATCCTTTTCGGGAAGGCGTTGGCACCGCGCAGGCAGGCTTTGAGCGTCTGGAACTGGTATTCCGTGAGCTGAGTCGCCTCGTCGATGGCGATGACGTCGAACTCCTGCCCCTGATATTGCAGGGTGTCGCTCTCGGTGTCCATGTAGCCGAGCCGGATGCGCGAGCCGTTGGGGAAAGAAAAGGTCTTGCGGGAATCGTTGTAGACAGCGATGTCACGCAGCTCGCTCTGCAAGGGGCGGATGTGGTTGTCGCGAAGCTCGGGAAAACTGCGCCGCACGAGCAGGACCGAGATGCCGGAAAAGCGTGCGCACATCAGCACGATCTTACGTCTGAGAGCCCAGCTCTTCCCGCCGCCGCGAGCGCCGCCGTAGGCGACGTAGCGGGCTTTGGCAAGGAAAAATTCGATCTGCTTTTTCTGCGGTACGCCGGGAAGGGCGATGCGCGTCGGTCTGCCGCCGACGGCGGTGCGTTCATTCGCCAAGACGCACCAGATCCCCGTCTAAAATCAGTTTGACGGTCTTCTGCGTGTCGGGCTCAGTCCCGGTCATCGGCGCTTCAAACCAGCCGAAATTGTACTTTAACGTGTTTGCGGCGGCGCTTGCCGAGAGAGCGCCCGTCAGCGCGTATTCCTCGGTGAACGCCTCGATGCGGGCACGTGCCGCGTCAAAAAGATGCGCGTACTTTTTCTTCTGACAGAGCTTGTGGTATTCGTTCTTGCCGAGCCCCAGATGGCAGATCAGCCCGGAAAGGGTGTAGGGTTTGAGGATCTTGCCCTCTTTGGCGCCTTCGTTTTTGCTGTCACATTCGGCAAAATACGCATCAATGCCGGAAGAGATCGCGGAAAAATCATACGTCATGCTGTCTTTTCCTTTCTGTTGTCACGTGTTGTTCATACGTTTTTTCGTTCCTCACAGCCCTCACAGCGGGGAGAGGAACTCGCCCTTGTTGTCCTCGGCGTACTCCTCCCAGCAGGACGTATGGATGAGATCGCCGCTCGCTATGATGAGCGAAATATCCTCGTCCGCACCGAGCGGATAGCCGCACTGCGCACATCGTGTGCCGCCGGTCGTTTCCTTATACAGTCGTTGTGTCATGAAAAATCCTTTCTCGTTGTTGTTTTCCGTCCGGCCGCCTCGCGAAAGCGGTCAAGTATAGAACATATGTTCGGTATTTTGAGGAAAAAGTAAACTGCCGGATTCCCGACAGCTTTCGGAGGGACTTTTTGGGGGCACGCCCTCTTTGCTTTTGTGCCCTTATTATACCACAAAACGGTAAAAATGTCAAGATGAAAATCGAACAAATGTTCTTTTTGTGCGCTTTGCACAAATCGCTTTGTCGATTTTTCGGGGAAATCAGTTTTCTTCCCCTGCCCCGTCAAGCGGCAGGGACAGCAGGTTTATCGCTTCAAGCAAAGCGTTTGGCGACAGGGTGTGCGGCAGATCGTGCGCACGGCAATACGCCTGGCGCTTTGCGGCGCTGTCCGCGCGTCCGCACAGTCCCGCCGCGTAGAGATCCGCCTTGTTGACAGGTTTTGCCGCATCGTTCGCCGTCGCCGGCAAACCGCCGATGCCGTTTTTGACAAACAGCTCCCGCAGTTTTTCGCGTGAGATGCCCTCCACGCCGAGGATACCCGCCTTGGACGGCTCTTTTTTGCGCTTTTCCTTGCCGTACAGCTCGGGCGCATACAACTGCACGATCTTATCCTTCGGCAGCATTCCCTTTAACTTATTGCGGATGACAAAGCCCGCGGGATCGCTGTCCGTCAGGATGACAAGTCCCCTCGCTTCGGCGATCTTGCGAAGCATGGCGCACTTTTCCGTGTCCGAAAACACCGAAAACCCGTTGGTCGTGAGGATGGTGGCGTCAAGCACCTCGGCAAGCCTTATTTTGTCATATTTTCCCTCGACGAGCACCGCCTGCGTCAGCGACAGTTTTTCTCCCGTCATTGCGGCAGATAGGAGACGTCCCCCGTCACGGCGGCAAGCACGGTGGCAAGCACCCGATCGGGATGGGCGTCAAAATGGCGTTTTGCCGCCTGCGCCTGTTTTTCCGTTTCAAAGGACAGCCGGAGCTCCGCCGGTTTCGCGTCTCCGGCACAACTGCCGACCGTCAAATACACTTTGCCGTCCGCTCCTTCGCCGTCCGCTTTTTCGACACGGGAGAAATACCGCGTCCCGTCCGCAAGTGCGCGGTAGGCGAGCGTCACCTTGCGTTTGAGCTCATCGAGCCCGGTCGGCGGGATCATGGTTTCAAGCTCCGGCAGGATGGCTTTTCCTTTTTGCGTCATGGCGCACTTTTTTTCGCCGCCGTCCTGCTCCAACGTGAGCAGTCCGCTTTCCATCAGGCTTTCAAGCGCCTCCGTCAGCGTCGCCACGTCGGCGAGCTTCCCCGTAAGCAGCGTCTGCACCAGCGTATCGGGACTCATCGGGCACGGATAGGTGTCGACCGCGATCATGAGCATGGTCTTGGCAACGTTCTTTTCCGAATCCATAGTTCCCCTCCGTCCCGCTTGTGTCTCTTTTTATCGCATTATCGCGGCTCCGCCGCGTCCTTTTCGGTTTTTCCGGCTCTTTCGGGTTCATCCGCTTCTTCCGACGCCTTTTCCGACGCTTCCGTCTCGGCGTCCTCCGGATGCACCGTGAGCCTGATCTCGGCGGCACGGCGTCCTTCGACGCGGGTGACCTCCGCCGTGAGCGATTCAAAATCGAACCGGTCGCCCACCTCCGGCACCTTGCCGAGGTTATCCAGCACGAAGCCGTTGACCGTCGCGTTGTCTTCCAGCACCTCGTCCGGAAAATCGTACAGATCGGCAAGCTCGTTCATGGACGTGCCGCCGTTGACGAGATACTCGTTTTCCCCGACGGGACGGATGCTTTCGATGACCTCGTCGTGTTCGTCCCAGATCTCGCCGACAAGTCCTTCCAGCACGTCTTCCATCGTCACAAGCCCCGCCGTTCCGCCGAATTCGTCCACCACGACCGCCATGTGCGTCTTGGCGCTCTGAAATTCGCGCAGCAGCTTGGATATCTTCATGCCCTCCGTGATGCACAGCACCTCGTGCATGATGTCCGCAAGGCCCGTTCCGCCGTCATAGTACAGCTTATTGAAATCCTTTTCGTGGATGACGCCGATGATATTGTCGATGGTGTCCTCGTAGACCGGCAGGCGGGAAAAGCCGCTGGTGCGGAACAGCTCCGAAATCTCGTCGAGCGGCGTGTCGGCGGTGGCGGCAACGATGTCCACACGGGGCGTCAGAACCGCCGAAACTTCCAGATCGTTGAACTCGATGGCACTGCGGATCAGATCGCTCTCATGCTCGTCGATGCCGCCCTCGCTCTGCGCTTCCTCCACCATGGTGAGGATCTCGTCCTCGGTGATGGAGGCGGCGGGATCGGTCTTGACGAGCTTATATAACAGCTTCTGCCACAGAGAGAACAGAAACGTCAGCGGCGTCAAGATCACCATGAAAAAGCGGACGATGCCCGCCGTGCGCATGGTGTAGCTCTCGGCAAAATCCTTGGCGAGTATCTTCGGCGTGATCTCGCCGAACAGCAATACCGTGACCGTCATGACGATGGTGGAGACGGTGGCGGCAAAGCCGGCGTCACCCTTTAAGTACCGGGCAAAAACGAGAGTCGCGATGGTGGTGGCGGTGATGTTGACGAGATTGTTGCCGACGAGCATGGTCGAGAGGAATTTGTCATAGTGCTCCTCGATGTCGAGCACGCGTGCGGCACGCTTATTGCCGTCAGAGGCAAGCGTCTTCATGCGCGTTTTGTTGAAGCTGGTAAACGCCGTTTCCGTTCCCGAAAAGAAAGCGGATAAAAAGATCAAAATTACGAGTACGACGATCTGCATACTACCGGCAGGGTCCATGATAAAGAATCAACTCCTTAAATTTGCAGTGATATACGGATACAGTATAACACATCTTTTCAGAAAATGCAAGAGAAATGCACTTTTTTTCTAACACTCCGTCTGCGTTGTCAATTGATATGAGCCATTTAGGAAGAAAAAATAAAAGATATGGCATTATTCGCGATTGGAAGCCTTTGAAACGAAGCCGTAGGCGGAGTGAAGAAGGCTTCCAATCGCGGCGCGGCGTCAGGCGGAGAGCT
>JAZRVE010000059.1:0-9174 GCA_045598975.1 Eubacteriales bacterium | reverse complement strand
GCTCTCCGCCTGACGCCGCGCCGCGATTGGGAGCCTTCTTCACTCCGCCTACGGCTTCGTTTCAAAGGCTTCCAATCGCGAATAATGCCATATCTTTTATTTTTTCTTCCTAAATGGCTCATATCAATTGACAACGCAGAAATAAAAGAGAAAAAATTTTGAAAAACCCCTTGACAAACGGCGTCGGATGTGGTATTCTAATAACGCTGTGAACGGAGGCTTAGCTCAGCTGGTTAGAGCGCTTGCTTGACATGCAAGAGGTCATTGGTTCGATTCCAACAGTCTCCACCACACATGGGTCTCTTTTGTCGCCCGGCAAAAGAGACCTTTTTTAACAGCAAAACAAAGGAGGTATCCCCATGAAAGTCAAGGACATCCCGTTTTCCGACTATACCTATCGCCGCATCCACGTCATCACGCACCGCGGAGCGGAATATTTTCCCGAAAACGCCGAAAACGCCGTGCTCTCGCTTCACGGCGAGGAAGAAATTGCCGAAGACCCCGGGCTTTCGGTCAGCGAAAGCGGATTCCTCGTCATCCCGCTGTGCCCTGTCGCGTGAGCGTGGCGGCTCACCGCAAGAAACAATGCCATTATTTTTATAGAGGAGATTTATTATGGGACTCATTGCGAATAACTCTAAAAAAGTCGGGGTATTCAACGCCCTGCTGCTCGTCATCGCCGCGGCATTTGCGATCTACCGCTTCACCGTTCCCACGCAGAACGTCATGATCCTCATCCGCGACGCCGTGTATCTGATCTCCGTGGTATTCGGCTTTTTGTATGCCCTTTTGGGATACCGGAAAAACGCCGCCGTATACTACAAGCTGTTCATGGTCACGTTTGCCGTGTTCGCCATTCTGGTCTTTGTTGCGGATATCGACGGCTCATACAGCTTCATCATGATATTCAGAGCCATTGTCGCCGTCTGTGCGCTGATCCTTGCGTTTTCCAAAAATCTCGGGAAAGACAGATCCAAACTGACCGTATACATAGCGCTGGCGTCGCAGTTTATCTACTCGGTCATAAAGGTTTACGAAAACTTCGGTGCCTTCCGTAAATTCGCGACGGTGTTCATGCATCTGGTGATCGTCTGCGTGGCGTGCGTATTCGTCCTCGCCAAGTATGCCGATAAGCAGGCAAGAGGCGCCGAAGACAAGGACGTCGATAACACGACAAAGCCCCTGTATTAAGAAATATAAAAGTCCGTCGTTTTTTTCGACGGACTTTTGCTTATAATGATCACGGCGTGTTTTATCCTTGCACGGCATTTTCCGAAACACGAAAAACAAATCAAAAAACAGCAGCCTTTTTTCGGAGTGCTTCGTATAAAGGAATACAAGGGCAAAAAACGCCAGAGCCGAATTGCCGTGTATGGGAAATGAAATCAGAATTTGAAAGGAGCGCCCTCTATGAAAACGAAAAACGAACTCAACGCCCTCAAAGAGGAAGTCGAAACCGTGAGCAAGAAACTTCATGAGCTGACAGAGGAAGAGCTGGAACAGGTCGTCGGCGGTGGGGTTATGCCTCCCGGAATTCCGACTCCAGGACCTATTAGTTAATGCACAGTGATCTTATGTGAGCGGACCGCTTTCACAAAACCCGGCATCTGAAATCTTCGCATCCGCCGCCGCAAGAGGCGCCGCCAGCGGGGACGACAAAAAACGACGTCTCCGTATCAAAAAGCATAAAAATCCCGTCGGAGTCTTCTCCGACGGGATTCTTCATATCCTGCCGTGACGTTCGTTCTTCACGGTGTTTTGTTTTATAAAACCACAAGCTTCGAACTCCACACCTCGCCGTTTGGGTTCGTTTCTTCGACGAAAAACGCACGGTCTGCCGGACGGATGGGATATACACCCTTTCCGGACGGTCTGACCTTCCAGACCTGCTTTTCGGTAGCGACAAGATCGTCCGACGTCACATATACACGGACGGCAGAATTCCTGTCATGTGCCTTTACCGTAAGCCTGTTTCCCGTAAGTCGGTACGTCGGCATCGGCACTTTTCGGTTATGTAAGATGCAGTCAAAAAATGTGCCCGTTTCCGGCTGCTCGAATCCGACAAAGTTCCCGTGGCAAAAGCTTTTGCGCAGGGCGAAATATGTCTCGGCAGAGATGGCATCCGCCGTTTTCTGACGGTTGACCATTTTGAATGCGATGTCATCGGCGCCCGCCGTGAAAAACGTCGGAACGGTGATATCCGGCAAATAGTTTTTCGGATCGAGATACGCGGCAAATATCCGCTGTTCTTCTTCGCTCCTTGTATCCAGCGTCCGTCTGCCCCATTCACTTTCTCCGGCATACGCCGATGAATAGATGACAGACGACGCCTTGATCCGCTTTTCCACAGCCGTCAACGACAAATTGAGGAAGCCGCCCCATGAAAGCCCGCAGGAGCATATCTTTTCGCCGTCGACAAGCGGATCGTTCCGCAAAACATCGATGGCTCTCATCGCCGACAAAACCGAAAAGAATGCCCACGGATGCTCCGACAGTATCTCATGAAAGCCGTAGCCCTTCGGACCGCCGAGCGGGTTATCGAGTCCCCTTTCGGCAAGCGATTTTCCATAGCAGCCGTTGAAATCTGGTGCGATAGCGACGTAACCTCTGTCTGCCCACATTTTCGCGATTTCTATGTATGCCATGCCGCAGCCGCCGTGTATGATAAGCACGGCGGGATAGCCGTTTTTCGGCTTCTTGCCCGTGGGATACGCCATAAAAGCAAAGATCTTATACAGGGTATCCCGCACAGGCAGGTCGTAAAAAAGCGCCCTTGCGTTGCCGTAAAACTCACCGAAGCCGATGGGCTCGGTTTTTACTTTTTCTTTCGTTCGGTTGAGCTGAACATATTCAGAAAGTTTCATTTCAACCCTTCCAGTTCACGCAAAATTCCGATATATCCGTGTCTGCAATCCTTGTGATCCGCACAACTCTCCGATAAACCTTCACGCCATCGGCAAACACTTTTTCCTTATCGCCGCACTGTTTGACCGCCTCCAAGGCGGGCAGTTTTTTGACAAGATGGTTGGTATTCCATAACAGCAGATTGTCCGCACCGCTCTGATACTGTCTTTTGGCGATCTGTACCTGACCGTCGGAGGAGCCGTGTTCCCATAACATAGAGCCGTAATACTTCACGCCGTACTTCCGGCAAACGTCAAGCATGCTGACCGTTCCGCCGACAAGGCGATCCGCGTTGTCATCGTAAATGCGCTTTACGACTACACGCGTCTTTTCTTTTTCCGCATATTTTTCCGCATCGATCAGTCCGTTTTCGTCCAGAACGCCGTCCAGATCCTCGTAGTAGGTCATCAGTCCCTGCGACACGCTGTCGACGAGCCCTTCCCTTGCCCACGTTTCGACGTCCATGCCGAAATTCTTACTGCTCTGCAGATCGTAATACACGATCGCGTTGATTTTATAGCGATCTTTCCCGTTCTGTTCCGCCTTTTTCCGCAAGGCTTCTTTCAATTCCCTCATAAAATCGGTAACAAAGAAGCACAGCACGTTGTGCAGACGTTCATCGGAGAAGGGCAGTTTTTTCGCCTCGACACCGTAATCCGCCTTTACTTTTTCGGCGACCGGCTGTTCAAATAAGGCGCACGTCCCTCTGTGGAAAAACAGGCTCACACCGTCATATGACGCCGGCAGGTCAAAGAGAATGCGGTCGATGACAAGTTTTCGCACCTCGGGATAGGCATACGACAAGAAATCCGCCTGTTTTCCGTTTCGGAGCACGCAGTGAAAATCGCGATACTCTTTTTTGCCCTGCAAAGCCTTTTCTTTTTCCCAATAGTAAAACGGAAACGAGAGGTCACCCGCCCCCATACGGAATCCATAATAAATCTCCGCACCACGGTCATGTACGAAGTCGGAAAAGCCCCGGAAAAGCCCGTCAGCCATTTTCGACGCGCACTTGATCGCCTGAATCATCCCTACCCGGTACGCATGGTAATAGCAGGCGTTTTCGTCGTAATCCTGCACGGCGGTAATGGGGTTTTCGTGAATGACCGAGTCGATGTTGCCGTTATCCAACATTTTCAGCCGACCGAGGTAGTCGCCCGTTTTTTCGTAATCGCAATCGATGAAATAATCGCAGTCCAGATGATATTGCATAACGGGATGCCGACCATGCGCCTTTTCCCGTTCGAGTTCCTCCGGCGCGACCTCTTCCAGCCGGATATACAGCACCGAGCATGTCGCCGTATTACCGCCCACTTGTTTGTAAAACTTGCGCGGCTTGTTGAAGATCAGTTTGCCGTCAGTCAGATCCGCCGTTTTGAAGTACGCTTCCTCGGCGTACTCGCAGACGCTCCATCGCGCATAACCGTTGACCGCTTCCAGATGCGAGGGCATGATAAGTGTCTTTCCCTCTTCCCCGGAAAGCGAAACCTCTACGCAGGAATTGCCGCTGATCATGCCGAGGCAGATGAAAATTTTGTAAACCCCTTTGACACCGAGGTCCACCTCGATCGGATCCGGTGCGTCCAATTCACCCACCGCGAGCATGGTGCCGTCTGTCCCGTCTGCGGTATACGGCAGCTTCATCCACCGATTCCGCCCGGGTCTGTCGGAAAGTTCCCCCGTCACATACCGATCCAGATGATCGAACCGTAGTTCTTTGCCCATAGTCTTGACTCCTTTACCATACTTATATTACAGTTCTTCGAAAAAGAAGAGCCGCTTTTTCACAGTCCGCACCGAATAAGAGCGGCATTGAGGGTATCCGTAACGGCGGTGTCTTCGCTCGGATTGTCGGGGATAGTCAGTTTTTTGAATTTCGGCTTTTCCGAAAGATAGACCGTGAGAGCGGTCTTCATGGCGGCATAGCCGTCGAACGCGCCGACAAGGCTCACCGTGATGCCGCCGACCTCCACGTACACGCCGTCAAGATCGTCCGTCCCCGTGTCGGCGTCCTCGTCGCACAGCACCGACAGACTGCCGCAGACCTCGTCCAGTTTTTCAAAATCCGACGGTTCCGACAAATACATTTCCGCCGTATCTCTCACCTCGTCGACGAACCATGCGGCGACATCGCTCGCTTTTTCCCCGTAGGCTACGGTGATGAGCTCCTCCACGTCCGATGCCGCTTCGATAATGGCGTATATCATGCTCTTTTCCTCCGAAACGAAAATACGTCAGGCCTGTTCGTCAAAATCCACGGGGATCCCCTTTTTTGCCGAAGCAAAGCAGGCTTCCATGACCTTCATGACGCGGCGCATCTGCGAATGCGTGACCATCTGCTCTTCTTTGCCGTCGATGGCACGGCAGAAATTGCGGTAATAATCGTGCACGTCGGACTCCGGCTTGTCCAAAGCATAGATGTCCGTCGTCACCTCGTCGCGCGGCGCCATGGTCTTGGTGAGCCCCGCCGCCGTTTCCACGGGCAATACCTCGCTCTCGTGCCAGTATTTGCACTTGACCGCCTGCCCATTATAGCGCCAGTTATTGATGATCGCCGTGCCCTTTTCGGCACGCAGGTAAAACCGCGGCATGGAAATGAAATTATAGGTGCCGACCTCCACGTATGCCGTCTTGCCGCCCGCAAAGAAGACGGTCAGCTTGAAGCCGTCGTCCACCTCGCTCGTGGTGATATGATCCAGCGTACACCAGATCTTTTCGATCGGCTCGTCAAAGACCTGCAAGACCTGGTCGATGAGGTGCACGCCCCAGTCGAGCACCATGCCGCCGCCGTGTTCCGGAAGTCCCCGCCAGTCGCTCGGGATGCCGCGCGAGCCGTGGATACGCGATTCGAGATTGATAAAGCCGCCGAGTTCTCCGGTCTCTTTTAAGTGTTTGACGGCAAGAAAATCCACGTCGAAGCGCCGGTTCTGATGGACGGAAAAGCGCTTGCCGCTTGTCTTTGCGGCGGCGATCATGTCATCGAGCTCGACAAGATCCATGGCGACCGGTTTTTCGCAGATGACATTCTTCCCGGCATTCAGTGCGCGGATAACGGTCTCCTTATGGGAATCGTTGGGAATGGCGACGGTGACGATATCCACCCGCCCGTCGTTCAACACCTCATCGAGCGAATCGTAGGCGTACAGCCCCTTTTCGCGGGCAAGCGCCGTCTTTGCGGGATCAATATCGTATACGCCGAGCAAATTGACAACATCGCTGTTTTCGGCATGACCTACATGCCACGAGCCCATCCCGCCGTAACCGACGACAACCAGATTCTTTTTCATGACAAAACACCTCTTGCACAGTTGAAGAGCGCCTCTTTCAAGCGCTTACGGGTTTAGTATACCGAAACGCTCCGATAAAGTCAACCCCTTTTTGAAAAAAACGAAAATTAATGCAAATCCCACAAAAAGTCCTGCGGGAGCGGCGCTTTTACCGTCATTCTTTCCCCGTCGCCAAGACGCGAAAACGAGACCTCGGCACAATGCAGATGCGTCCGCTCGCCGGGAATCTCCGTTCCGTACAGATAATCCCCCCGCAAAGGACAGCCGACAGACGCCATATGCACGCGGATCTGATGCGTCCGCCCCGTGATCAGGACACACTCGACAAGGGCGTTCCCGTCCCGTTCGGCGAGGGTGCGGTAGCGCGTTTCCGACGGTTTGCCGTCGGCGCTGACGCATCGCTTGATGATGCCCTCCGCACGGGCAATGGGTGCCCGTATGACGCCGGAAGGCGGCTCCGGCACGCCGACAGTTTCGGCGAGATACGTTTTGCGCGCCCCGCACTTTTCCCACGCCGCCGCGAAGAGAGCATTCTTGGCGATGAGCACCACGCCCGTCGTGTCGGCATCCAGGCGCGTCAGCGGACGGTAGACGAACGGCGTTTCCCGATAATAGTACAGGACGGCGTTGGCGAGCGTGTCGGTAAAATGATGTAAGGACGGATGCACCGGCATCCCGCTCGGCTTATTGACGGCGAGAACGTCCCCGTCTTCATACAGCACGTCGAGCGCCATCGGCACAGGCAGTACGGTTTCCGACCGCTCCTCGGGGAAGCGCAGTATCAGCCTGTCCCCTGCCGCAAGGAGGTGCGTCACGTTACAGTCTGTGCCATTGACCGAGATGCTTCCGCCGTATTTTACTTTTTTCAAGGCCTTCGCCGATAGTCCGAGCGCCGTGCGCAGATAGGTTTTGACGCTGACGCCGTCCCACGCCTTTTCTACGGTATATTCCTTCGTCATGCTTCCGGAAATGCGCCCGTGCGGGCAAGAGAGGCGTTATAATACCGTTTGTCCGCCGTCACTTCCTTCACGACCGTCAGATACGGCGGCAGTGTGACCGGCGTCTTTTCGTCGGCAAGTTCGATCTCGAGCGTCGCAAGGCTGTCGTCAAAAGCATACACGTCGAGTTCAAACGTCTGCCCGGCATACCGAAAGCGATACCGCGTCTTTTGGATGGGCTTGCGTCCGGGATCGGCCTGCGAGAGCAGGTCACGGTAGGCGGCTTCGTCCACGTCGTACTCGGTCTCTTCACGTGTGAGGAAATTGACCGGCTTTTTTTCGGTAACGATATAGCGCACCCCATCCGCCGTCTGCCATCTGCGCACACGGCGCGTCACGCCCGCTTCGGTCTGCACGAGATACGTCTGCTCCATGACGATATCTTCCCGATCCGTCATCGCCGCAAACGCCTGCTCCGTCGGCATACGGATGAGAAATTTCCGTTCGATCTCAAAATGTGTCATGATGACCTTTCCTCCCCTTGTCCTTTCCATATCCACGGCAAAGCTTTCCGACGAAGGAAAACTCCGCCCCATACAGAAAAACAGGCCGCGCCGTGCGCAGCCTGTTTTTTATGCATCTTAGTCGCTGATATAAGGAAGAAGTGCGATGTGTCTTGCACGCTTGATGGCGATGGTCAGCTCTCTCTGGTGCTTGGCACAGGTGCCCGTGATGCGTCTCGGAAGGATCTTGCTTCTTTCCGAAACGTACTTGCGCAGCTTCATGACATCCTTAAAATCAATGGATTCCGTCTTTTCGGCGCAGAAATTGCAGACCTTCTTGCGCTTCTTGTTGGGACGGAACGGCTTTTGTGCTTCTTTGGCGGGAGCGCCGGCAGCGGGTGCTGCGGCAGTTTCCGTTACGGTTTCGTTTACATCCATGGTGTGAATACCTCCTGTTTAATTTTTTCAGAACGGAAGATCGTCCTCTGCGGCGACTTCTTCAAAGTTGGCGCTTGCAACGCCGCCCTGGGGCTTGACCGGCTCGCCGCCGTAGTAAGTCCCTTCGCCGCGTTCCGCACGGCTCTCGGAAGAGGCCTTGCTCTCGACGAACGACACGTTGTCCGCCACCACTTCCGTGACGTACCGTTTGGTGCCGTCCTGAGCGGTGTACGAGCGCGTCTGGATCTGACCTTCCACAAGGATCGGCTTGCCCTTGGCAAAATACTTGGCGACAAATTCCGCCGTCTGACGCCATGCTACGATGTTGATGAAATCGCTCTTGACTTCGTCCGTTTCCTTGGCAAAACGTCTGCGGATGCCGATGCTGAACGACACGACCGGTACGCCGGACTGTGTGGTTTTGAGTTCCGGATCAGCCGTCAGATTGCCGATCAATATCGCTTTGTTATAACTTGCCACGATACCATACCTCGTTTCGGTGAAAATACGCTCTTACTTGTCGAGCTTGACGATAAGGGAACGCAGGATACCGTCCGTGATGTTGAAGACACGGTCAAGCTCGGCGGGAACGTCTGCCTTTGCCGTGAAATCCACCACGTAGTAGTAACCGTCGGTGAGATCGTTGATCGGGTACGCAAGCTTCTTCTTGCCCCACTCGTCGACCTTCTCGACAGCGCCGCCGTTATCGGTGATAATGCCGCTGAATTTATCGAGCAGTCCTTTTGCTGCTTCCTCCGTAAATTCCGGGTTTACCACGAAAACGACCTCATACTTTGCTGTGAGTTCCATTTTCTTTGCACCTCCTTTTGGACATATGACTCCGCTTTTGTTCGGAGTAAGGAGGAAAAGTGATCCACACCTATGGATACCTTTCCACGTTCGTATAGTATAACCCACTTTTATACTTTTGTCAAGAGCCTTTTTCCGTTTTTTTCCTCTCCTTTCTGCGTTGTCAATTGATATGAGCCATTTAGGAAGAAAAAATAAAAGATATGGCATTATTCGCGATTGGAAGCCTTTGAAACGAAGCCGTAGGCGGAGTGAAGAAGGCTTCCAATCGCGGCGCGGCGTCAGGCGGAGAGC
>JAZRVE010000058.1:0-9880 GCA_045598975.1 Eubacteriales bacterium | reverse complement strand
CATGGCTTTGTCTTTGTTTTTGAACTGACTGCGCTCGTCCTGACATTCCACGACGATGCCGGTCGGCTTGTGGGTGATGCGGATGGCGGAGTCGGTCTTGTTGACGTGCTGACCGCCGGCACCGCCGCTGCGGTAGGTGTCGATTTCAAGGTCGGCGGGATTGATGGTGACTTCAACGTCCTCGGCCTCCGGCAGAACGGCGACGGTAACGGCGGAGGTCTGGATGCGCCCCTGCGATTCGGTCTCGGGCACACGCTGGACGCGGTGGACGCCGCTCTCGAACTTGAAGCGGGAGTAGGCACCTTCTCCCTCGACGAGGAAGGAAATCTCCTTGACGCCGCCGAGCTCGGTCTCGTTGGCACTGACGATCTCGATGGAAAAGCCTTTGGTTTCGGCGTACATACTGTACATCCGGAAAAGGCTGTGCGCAAAGAGCGCCGCCTCCTCGCCGCCGGTGCCGGCACGGATCTCCACGACGACACTGCGTTCGTCGTCCTCGTCCTGCGGCAGCAGTAAGAGCTTCAATTCCTCGGATAAGCGCTCGACGTCGGCTTTTGCGTTTTTGCGCTCTTCCTCGGCGAGTTCTTTTAAGTCGGCGTCGAGTCCGCCTTCATCGAGAAGTGCTTTTGCCTGCTCGAAGTGGTCGCAGGCGGTGGTGTATTCGCGGTACTTTTCGATGATGGGCGTCAGTTTTTTGTGTTCTTTCATGAGATTCTTATACTTTTCGGTGTCGTTTATGACCTCCGGCAGCATAAGGGACTGCGAGACGGATTCGTAATGGGCAGTCGCTTCGATAAGGTTTTCAAACATGGGAAGCAGTGTCTCCTTGATGAGAAATGACGCGGCGAACGGCTTTTTCGAGCTTGTCGCGTTCTGATATGACGGTGTGGCCGCAGGCATCACAGCGCAGTTTGACGTCGCTGTATGCCATCGTAACGGTAAAAGAGAAGGCGTCTTTCGCACAGGCGTGGCACTTTTTGAGGACGAGGGTGTCGCCGACGGCAAAGGAAAGCGGAGAAGGCATGATCAGAGCTCCTCCTTTACGGTCTTGGCACGAAGCGACAGCACGTTTATCACGGTAAACGCGAGCAGGACAAAGACGGCGATGCGCGCGTAAAAGGCGACGGAATCCGCCGTGTCGAACGCACCGACGGCGGTGTTTTCGACGAGCGCCTGATGCATGGCCTGTGCCGAAAGGCGGATGCGGGCGTCAAGATAAGCGGCGACCGACTCGTCGGCGGCGAAATACGCACTCCGGGTGCGGGCGACGGCGGCGACGGCACGGGCGAAAAAGGTGAGAAGACAGCACAGCGTGACCGAAAGCAGCGAGCGGTCGAAATTGCCGCGCTTTTCGGCGGAAAAAGCGGTTTTCACGAGGCGAATGTAGGCGTACAGCACGAAAAACAGCGCGATCCCTTCAAGAAGCAGTAAAACGCCGTGGATGACCGACGCATGGCCGGAAGAAAGAAACGTGAATACAGGCGTGTCCGTCAGGCGTGCTCTGTCGCCCTGTAACAGCAAAAAGACTGTTTTCCCGGTCAGAAGATCAAAACACACGTCGGCGGCGGAAAGCACCAGAAGAGAGATAAGCGGGATGAGCGGCAGTTTTCTCTCCGGCAGAACACGACCGAACGGCAGGAACGAAGCGCCCATGATGAGGGGCACGAGAAACGTCGGCAGAAAGTTGACGCCGTCAACGGTAACGTCCGGCAGAAAGAGCGCCGACACGGCAAGCAGGAGAAAGGACAGCGACAGTGCGCGGTTGACGTACCGGTCGCGGTAGACGAGGCGGCTTTCGGCGTAATCGTCGGCAAGAGAGACGCGGTAGGCGTCGCTTTTCTTCACGACGCCGGCAAAGACAAGGAGCCGGACGGCGCAGACGATGCCTAAGATCAGCGTCACCGTCACGCAGAGCACGACGGCATACGGATAGAGATACGACGCGGGAAGCACGGAAGAGGTGCCGGCGGAAAGGGAAAGCTCCTCCGACTGCCGTAAAAAGGTGAAGGTCTCGGGAAGAAAGGTGAGCACGCATCTGACGACGGAAAAAACAAGACAGAGCGTCAGCGTGTCCTTTTTGCGCTCGGCGATCTCGGGCACGCCGCGGCGCATGGCGGTGTACTCAAAGCCGGCGAACAGCTTGGAAAAGAAAGGCAGAAAGAGGATGAGCTCCAACACGCCGAAAATGAAGGTATAGGGGAGCGCATTGTCGGGAGAGGCGGGGAGCGTAAAGGAGAGGGCGATCTTTATGAGGAATACGGGGATCATGTAGAGCGAAAGCCGCCGTGCGTCTTCGAAATAGCCGTCGACGTCCGCCCATTTTTTGAGCCCGCAGAAGATAAGAAGCGCTCCCACGGTGTCGGGCAGAATGTCGTATAGCTTTACGACGGGATTGCAGAAAAAGAGAAGTCCGATCCAGACGGGCAAAAAAGAGGCCTTGCTTTTTTTCATGAAGCCTGCGTCCTTTCCTCGATATCATCATAGCGGTACATGTGGCGGATGAGCGTCTTTTCATCGGGCGTTCCCGCATCCGTCGTCACAAGCTCGAATACGACGGGGATCTCGCCGTTTTCCGGCAGATCGACGCGGAAGGTGCCGTCGTTGTGCAGCAGCTTGTAGGAAACCGAATACACGCCGAAAATGACCGTGTGTCCTTGGTAGACGTAGGAGGTTTCTTCCGGTACGGCGCGGGCAAGTTCGGTGACGGAAATGTCGTAAAGCTTCTGCATGGTGAATACGCGCCCGGTCGGATCGTCTTCGTGTTCGTCGCCGTCTTTGCCGTATTCGGGTGCGAAAAAGGCGTGGTAAGCGTCGCAGTCGCCGTGGGTGACGGCGTCGAAATAGCGCACGAAGAAGCGCTGTCCCTCCGTCAGTTCCGAATCGTCGTATTCGTCGAGCACGATGCGGACGCCGCCGGCGGTATAGTAGAGATGCCGGTCGGTTTTCAGATAGTCCTCGTCCTCAAAGATGTCGGCGTCAAAATCCGGCTCGTAGAAGTTGACATAATTCTTTTCGGGTGCTTTTTCCGGTCTGCCGCTGCGCAGGGAAGCATACCATCGCGAAAGCAGGAAGGAAAGAAGTAAGAGAGCGGCGAGAGCGCAGACGACGATAAGAAGGACGCGCCCGAGCTTCTTTTTGGCGGGCGTGGAAGAAGAGCGTTTCATAGATGCCGCTTCGCCTCCGCTTTGTCGAGGAAGGGAGCACGGTCGATAATGCGGCGCTCGTGCGTTGCCGTACCGATGACGCCCGCTTTGTCAAAGGCGGTGATCTGAAAGACGAGACGGCTGCCGTCCACTTCGACGAGCTCGCTTTTGGCAAAGACGGTCATGCCGGTCGGGGTGGGGGAAAGATGCCTGATGTCGATGGATGCGCCGACCGTCGTCTTGCCGTAGGGCAGAAGCCCCGAGAGGCTGTTGATGGCGGCACCCTCCATGACGGCGCAGAGGGCGGGCGTGGAAAACACTTCCAGATCGCCGCTTCCCACCTCCGAAGCGCATTTGCTGAGATTGACGATGACCTGCTCGGTTCCGATAAGTCCGACTTTTAACATGGTTGATCCTTTCTCTGCACCCGGTCAGTGTTTTTTGCGGGTGCGGAATGAGTATTTTTCATCGTAGGCACGCAGTTTTTTCTCTTCCTCTTCGAGCAGTTCTCCCGTCGTGATGCGCATATAACAGCCGTAGATGAGGGATGCTGTCACGACAAGAAACGCAAGCTCGACGATGAGCTGGGCAATGACGAGCGTTCCCGCCGGGAACGCCTTCGGCAGACATACCGACAGCGCCCACGTAAAGAGGTACATCACAAGCAGTGCCCGGCAGAAGCGCGTTTTGTTTATGCCCTTTTCGTAGCCGCACGAGCGGCCGATGTCTTCGATCGCCGCGTAGGTGAGCAGATGGAAGACGAGTAAGATCAGCTTGTAGACAAGCTCGTCCGCAAGCAGAAAGATCTTGCTGTCAAAGAAGGGCGCGGTCCCGATGAGCCACATGCCCCACAGCGCGGTGTAGATCAGAAAATAGGCGGAAAGCGCCGCACCGGCGACGTATGCCCTGCGGAACGAGGCGCCGTATTCCGTCAGTTTTTTGAGCCCCGCCGTCATGAGAATGGCGCCGGCGAGCATGGCGGGCGGCAGTACCTTGAAAAAGAGCAGGGATAAGTAGCCGACGAAAAGCAGTCCGAAGCCCATACCGTTTACCCTTCTTCACCGACGGACGGCAGGGAGGCGCCGCAGCACTTCTTGTACTTTTTGCCGCTTCCGCAGGGGCAGGGATCGTTGCGCCCGACTTTTTCGGCTTCCGTCTTGCGGATGGGCTCCTTGCGGGGCTCGGGTCTTGCGGCGGAGCCGTAGACGTTGTTCTGTACGGCGGCTTTGGCGTTTACGGGAGAAGCGGGCATGCCTGCTTTGAGCCCGGCGGCTGTCTCCTTGGGAGAGACGGGCGTGCGGAGCTGTGTCTGCGGATAGACCATCAGAAGCATCTTCGCCGTCTGCTCGCGGACGGAAGCGATCATTTCGTCGAACATATCGGCGGCGCTCATGCGGTATTCCGTGACGGGATCACGCTGGGCGTATGCCTGTAAGCCGACGCTGTCGCGCAGGTCGTCCATGGCGTCGATGTGGTTGACCCAATGGCTGTCGACCGAGCGCAACAGAACGAGGCGTTCTATGCTTTTCAGCGCACCGTCGGGGAAGAGCGTTTCCTTTTCGGCGTACTTGTCATGCGCACGGGCAAGCAGGTCGTTCTGAATGTCGGAGGCATTGAGACGGTTGAGCTCATCAAGAGAGTAGCGGAAATCGTCTTCCGTCGTAAGGATGCCGAGGAAGTTTGCCCGCAGGGAGTCGAAGTTCCATTCCTCCGGCACGTCGCCCGACAGGTAGTTCTGACAGGGGATGGTGACGTAATCGTCGATCATGGCAAGGATCTTTTCGTGCACGTCTTCGCCGTCGAGGACGTCGCGGCGCTGCTTGTAGATGACCTCGCGCTGGGAGTTCATGACGTTGTCGTACAGAAGCACGTTCTTGCGGATGCCGAAGTTGCGTCCTTCAAGATTCTTCTGTGCGTTCTGGATGGTGTTGGAAAGCAGTCCCGAGTCGATGGGGGTGTCCTCGTCGAGCCCGAGGCTCTGCACGAGCGTCTGGATGCGCTCACTGCCGAACAGACGAAGCAGATCGTCTTCGAGCGATAAGAAGAAGCGGGATACGCCCGGATCGCCCTGACGACCGGCACGGCCGCGCAACTGATTGTCGATGCGGCGGCTCTCGTGCCGCTCGGTGCCGAGGATGTACAGACCGCCCGCCGCACGTACTTTTTCGGCTTCCGGCTCGATCTCTTTTTCGTAACGGGCGAGAATGTCGGCATAGGTGCGGCGCAGCGAAAGGATGTCCTCGTCGTCCGTCTCGAAGAAGCTGGTGGCATCGTTTATCTGTTCGGGGGTACAGCCGTTCTTGCGCATTTCGTTCTTGGCGAGATATTCCGCGTTGCCGCCGAGGGTGATGTCGGTGCCGCGGCCCGCCATGTTGGTGGAAATGGTGACGGCGCCGTATTTGCCCGCCTGCGCGATGATCTCGGCTTCTTTTTCGTGGAATTTGGCGTTGAGGACGGTGTGCTCGATGCCGTTGCGGTTGAGGAGGGCGGAAAGCTGTTCGCTTTTCTCGATGGAAACCGTGCCGACAAGGACGGGCTGTCCCTTTTCGTGGCATTCCTTGATCTGTTCGAGAATGGCGTTGTACTTGCCGCGGATGGTGCGGTAGACGACGTCGTTCTGATCGTCGCGGATCATGGGCTTGTTGGTGGGGATCTCGATGACGTCGAGATTGTAGATCTCACGGAATTCCTCTTCCTCGGTGAGAGCCGTGCCGGTCATGCCGGACAGCTTGCCGTAGAGGCGGAAATAGTTCTGGAAGGTGATGGTGGCGAGCGTTTTGGATTCACTGCGGATACCGACGCCCTCCTTTGCCTCGATCGCCTGGTGCAGACCGTTGGAGTAGCGGCGTCCGGGCATGATACGTCCGGTGAAGGCGTCGACGATGAGCACTTCCCCTTCCTTGACGACGTAGTCGATGTCGCGCTTCATGGTGCCGCGGGCACGGATGGCGAGGTTGACGTGGTCGGCGATGGTGACGTTTTCGGGATCGGACAGGTTGGTGATGCCGAAATAGCTTTCGGCTTTTTTGACGCCCTGTGCCGTGAGGGTAGCGGTCTTTGCCTTTTCGTCGATGATGTAGTCGCCCTCGATGTCCTCGTGGGACTCCTTGTTGTCGAGCTCCTTGATGACGAACGCTTTGAACGT
The DNA here is from genome assembly GCA_045598975.1 of Eubacteriales bacterium. Taxonomy (GTDB): domain Bacteria; phylum Bacillota; class Clostridia; order Oscillospirales; family CAG-382; genus UMGS882. The sequence goes on along the minus strand of JAZRVE010000058.1, from coordinate 3,592 downwards.
GGAAGCGAGCTTGTCTGCTTTTTTGTACATTTCGCTCGACTCGTCGCCGCGTCCGGAGATGATGAGCGGGGTGCGGGCTTCGTCGATGAGGATGGAGTCGACCTCGTCCACGATGGCGAAGACGTGCCCGCGCTGAGCAAGGGAAGACCGCGAGGTCGCCATGTTGTCGCGCAGGTAGTCGAAGCCGAACTCGTTGTTGGTGCCGTAGGTGATGTCGGCGTTGTAGGCGATCTGACGCTGTTCCTGGTCAAGTCCGTTGACGATGAGCCCTACCGTAAGACCGAGATAGGTGTAGATTTTTCCCATCCATTCGCTGTCGCGGCGGGCGAGATAGTCGTTGACGGTGACGATGTGAACGCCCTTGCCGGTCAGTGCGTTGAGGTAGGCGGGGAGCGTTGCCATGAGCGTCTTGCCTTCGCCGGTCTTCATTTCGGCGATGCGTCCTTCGTGAAGAACGATGCCGCCGATGAGCTGGACGGGATAGTGTTTTTTGCCGAGCACACGGAAGGAGGCCTCTCTGACGGCGGCAAAGGCGTCCGGCAGGATATCGTCGAGCGTTTCGCCGGCAGCGAGTCTTTCCTTGAATTTTTGCGTCATGCCGCGCAGTTCGGATTCGCTCATGGAAGCGTAGGTATCCGAAAGGCTTTCGATTTTATGGACGATCGGCATCAGCTTTTTGATCTGGCGTTCACTGCGTGTGCCGAAAAGGTTTGTGATAAGAGACATGGTCATTTCCTTTCAATCAAATTTATATACAGTTTACATTATACACAGAAGCTTGCCGGAAGTAAACAGGTATTTTCAAAATTCACAAAAAGTTTTTTCTATATTATTAAATTATCGGGAATGCACTCAACTTTTTTGTTCGCATGAAGAAAAGAACCTACTTTTTTCTTACAAAAGAAAAAAGTAGGGCAATCTCCTTTTTTTCAAAAAGGAGATCAAAGATTGCCGGGGAGCAGCCCCGGACCCCCTCTCCGCAAAACGGAAGACGTTTTGCGGAGGTGCCATGCCTTATCACGGCGGCATCGGTACGGGACACGCACAAACTCCAAACCGTGCGGCACGGATGCGTTACATAGCACAAACGGCGGCGTAGTACCGGATATTGCTGATATGTACAAAAGGACGGGCTACATAAGATGTTATTCTATCCGGCTCTGCGTCCCTATCCCGCGCGCAGAGTTCCCGAAAACTTTTGCCAAATCCACCCGAGCCCCCATGGCTCGGGTGTAGAAGGTGCTCCCAACGGTGACGCTGCGGCGAAATTCCCTTTCCGTCAAAAAAAGGTTGATTTTTCTGCCTATGCGTGGTAAAATAAGAAAAAAGAAAGAGAAAAGAGGATGTCCGTGAAACCGTATTCTTTCTTCCCGCTGGCGTTTCGTATGAGGTATATCAATCGCTGGGGACTCATGCGTAATTCCGAAAACGAGAATCTGTCGGAACACGCTTCGCAGTGCGCCATGCTTGCCCATGCGCTCGCCGTCATCGGCAACGAGGTGTACGGCAGACAGTACGACGCCGGAGACGTCGCCGTCAAGGCGCTCTACCACGATATCAGCGAGATTTTCACAGGCGATCTGCCTACGCCCGTCAAATACGCAAACACCGATATTTCCGGCAGTTATAAGGAAATCGAGCGCAAAGCGGCGCAGAACATATGCGCCCGCTTGCCGGAGGCGCTCCGCGGCGTGTACGCCGAAGCTCTCGATCATGAGAGCGATGCAGAGGTGCGGAGGCTCGTCAAAGCGGCGGATAAGCTGTGCGCGCTCATCAAGTGCATGAGAGAGGTGCAGTTCGGCAACACCGAGTTCTCGCAGGCGCTTGCGTCGACCAAAAAGGCCGTGGATGAGATGGCAAAGGGGTGCGAGGAGCTCGCCTACTTCATGGAGCATCTCCTGCCGTCGTTTGAAAAGACACTGGACGAACAGTAAGTAAGGGGTAAGGACAATGGAACGGAAAGCGGCAGTCATGCAGGCTGTGGAAACAGAAAAGATCATCGTCATCGTGCGCGGCGTGGAAAAGGACAAGCTGTGTGCGCTTGCCGACGCGCTGTACGCGGCGGATATACGGTTTATGGAGATCACCTTCGACCAGACGGGTGCGTGCACGGACGCACAGACGGCGGACAAGATCCGCACGCTGAAAGAATACTGCGGCGACCGGATGCATATCGGTGCCGGAACGGTGCTGAAAGAAGAGCAGGTGCAGACGGCGTGTGAGGCGGGAGCGGAATTCATCATTTCGCCGGACGTCAACGAAAGCGTCATCCGCCGCACGGTCGCATGCGGCATGATATCCATGCCGGGCGCGCTGACACCGACGGAGGTCATGCAGGCACACCGGGCGGGAGCGGACTACGTCAAGCTGTTCCCGGTGGGAGAACTCGGCGTTTCGTACTTCAAGGCGGTCAAAGCGCCGCTTTCCGGGGTGAAACTGCTCGCGGTCGGCGGCATCACGGCGGATAACATCGCGGCATTCGAAAAAGCGGGTGCGGCGGGGTACGGCATCAGCTCGTCCATCGTCGACAGAAAACTGGTGGCGGAAAACCGGTTTGACGTCATCACGGAAAAAGCGAAGGAGATCAGACGGCAGATCGTTTGACCGAAAAAAAGGAAATAAGCTGAAATTATATAAAATTTGTTCACAATTTTGGGAAAAAGAGCCAAAAAAACTCAAAAAAAATAGAAAAATATGTAAAAAAGGCAAAAAAGACTATTGATTTTTGCAAAACGACGTGTTATAATGTGAATGTAAAGTAAAGAATTTGAGAGAAGAACTCAAACAAATTTATATTTTTGGAGGAAAAAGACCATGAACAAGACAGAACTCATCGCAGCAGTCGCAGCAAAGACCGAAATGACCAAGAAGGATTCCGAAAAGGCAGTAGCAGCCGTTTTCGAATCCATCACCGCCGCTCTCGCAAAGGGCGATAAGGTTGCCCTTGTCGGTTTCGGCACGTTTGAAGTCCGCAAGAGAGCTGCAAGAGTCGGTAAGAACCCGCAGACCGGCGCAAAGCTCAAGATCGCCGCTTGCAAGGTTCCCGCATTCAAGGCCGGCAAGGCTCTGAAAGACGAAGTCAAATAAGAGAAACACAATCAAAAATCGCCCCGCCGTTTTTCGGCGGGGCGATTTTTCTCCCGAAGCGTGTCGCTGTACCCGATTCCCGAGCCTACGGCTCGGGGAAGAACGATTCAACTTTTTTCGTGCAGACGAAGAAAAGAACCCCCTTTTTTCTCTCGCAAGAAGAAAAGGAACTCCTTTTTTCTCTCGCAAGAAGAAAAGGAACTCCTTTTTTCTCTCGCAAGAAAAAAGGAGAGCAAAAAAGTGCGCTCGGAGGTTCCCTCCGAGACCTCCGCGTCGCAAAGGCGGCATGCGCCGCATCTTTGCGGCGGAGCAAACTTTTTGCCGCAGTGTCACCGATGGGAGAATCTTCAAAACCCGAGCCGTGGGGGCTCGGGTATGTTTTTTATTGTACTAACGGCGGCGTACTGCCGGAAATTCTTGATTTGCGGAAAGGGATGATACGGTTAAATACGTCCCTACCCGGCTTTGTGCCTCTGTCCAACGCGGGCGGTTTCAGCAAAAATTT
>JAZRVE010000057.1:0-4398 GCA_045598975.1 Eubacteriales bacterium | reverse complement strand
CCGACGACCTGCACGGGACGGTGCCCGGTGGACATGAGGATGGGGCCTAAGCTGTGCGTGCAGTAGAAGGTGGGAACGAGGTGGTTGCGCCAGTGATCCTTGTCGCCGTAGGTGAGGTCTACCCAACGGCTTTCGCAGTCGTGGATGTATTCGCAGTTGGCGCTCGTGACGTCGCCGATGTCGCCCTGCTTGTAACGCCGCCAAATTTCGAAGGTCTTGTCCATGTAGCAGTAGTTTTCGGCGTAGGTGTAGACAAGCCCGGTCTCTTCGACCGTTTCGATGAGCTCGACCGCCTGCGCGAGCGTCTGGCAGGGGAGCACCTCGCTCATGACGTGCTTGCCGGATTTTAAACAGCGGATGGCGAACGGCGTGTGCTCGGTCGCGTAGTTGGCAAGCACGACGGCATCCATGTCATACTGAATGAAATCGTCGAAATTGTTGAAGCAGGCGATCTCGGTGTGAAAATCCTCCGCTTTTTTGCGGACTTCGTCGAGAAGCGGCTCGTAGCGGTCGCAGACGGCGACAAGGGAGGCTTCCTCGTGGCGGAGCAAGACCTCGATCATCGAGATCCCGCGGCGGGCGCCGAAGACGCCGATACGTAATTTCTTTTCCATAAAATGATCATCCTTTCTTGACAAGCAGTTGCTTGATTTGCTATAATTATAAAAAAGAATTGTGTTTCTGTTAATGTACCGATTGCACAAAAATGGAGATGACTTTTTGTGGATATTGAACATCTCAAACGCGTAGCCGCTTTGGCGGGGTGCAGTGTGCCGACCGCAAGTAAAGTGCTCAACCATTGCGGCGGTGTTGACGGCGAAACGCGGGACAGAGTGCTGGCGTGCGCCGAAAAAGTGCCGGCGGCACCCGAAAGGACGGCGTCTTCCTGCGATATCTATTTCATCGTGCCGGACGTGCCGACCTTCTTCTGGCGGTATCAGTGCCGGGAGTATCTGCGGCCGGACAAACGGTATATCAGTAAGCATAACGTGTATACGGCATTGCACGATACCACGCTCACCTATTATCTGGAAGAAGCGAGTCGTCTCGACGCCAAGGTCGTCGTTGCTGTCTGCAATAACAGCGTCGCCTACCGGGCGGCTCTTGAAAAAACGGCGAACGAGCGCCTGCTCATCCTGCTGTCGGAATACGTGGATATCCCCAACGCGTTCTACGTGGGAAGTGACGCTTATGCCGATGGGGCACGGCTCGGAGAATACGCAAGACAGCATACGGCCGGACAGCTTGTCGTTCTGGAAGCGGGGGATGATAATGTCAACTGCCGCAGGCGCACGGAGGGGTTTCTTTCGCAGTATGCGGCGGATGTTCTGACCGTCACCATGCCGACCTTCGGCAGGTTGCTGCCCGCCAAAACGGCGGCGCTGCTGTCGGAACTGCCGGAAAGAGAAAAATATATCCTGTACGCGGCGTGCGGCGGGACGGAAAGCATAGAGCTCGCGGCGTTGAAGGCGGGCATCCTGCCGCGCACGGCGCTTGTGGGGCACGATCTTCACGAGCGCAAAGCCGACAGCCGTATCGCGGCGGCGATCAATCAGAACGTCGAAGAGCAGGCGCGGGAAGCCGTGCGTATCGCCGAACGGTATCTGCGAACGGGCGGGGAGTGCCCGACAAGCAAGTGCCTGTATGTGGAATCGGAACTGTGTGAATACGACCTTTTGCCGTGAGAACGAATTATATAGTCCGGAATTTTGTTGATTTGACCGAACAAAAACGTACTGTACAAATGATAAATGTTGAATTTTTCGGAGTAATAACCTTGAAAAAGATATCAATTTCAGTAATTATAATCATATGTATTTTAACAATTGCTTCGGTGGTTTATTTCAGTGAATTTTCAATAAAAAGCGGTATGGATGTTATGGAAGTTCAGCGAATCGTCGATGCTGAATTTGCCTCGGAAAGAGGCAATGTCATAGGAATCGGTCTTGAAGAAAAGGAATATATATATCTGACAACAGCGGGCGATAATTTGGTTGTAGTCCATTTGCGGAGAGGACTGTTTGAGCGAATGAAGTTCAATGGGATGTCTTACTCGAACAATACTGCTTTTTGTAATGGCGTTGTTGAGGTAAACGACGAAAAGTATATAGTTGTTGGTGGTAGAAATACAAATCATTATATTGCAAAAATTGAATTTTCCCTCGATAGTAAATCGTATGAAATTGAGTTGAAAAATCCGGGTGAGCTTTTCCTTGAATACATAAAAATCGGCAGCGATACAGAAGATAATCACATCGTTCCGGGAAGTATGAGGCTTTTTGATTCAATGGGGGAAGATGTTACATCTCAGTATAATCTGAATAGTATGGGTATTTAAGATACAGCATAAAAACAAATTTCCATGCGTGTTTTTTTTTCATGATTTCGAGCGGAATCAGTATCAACAGAATTTTGGACTGAATAAAGAACGAAAAAAGAACTTGACAAACCGAAAACGACGTGATATAATCAAGGAAACCGATGAGGAAGAGTAAGTAGGCGTCCCCTCTTTTTGCAAAGCGAGCCGCGGGCGGTGAGAGCGCGGTGAAAAACGGGAAACCGAATGGACTTCCGAGGGCAAACGGAAACGGACGGCGTAAGCCGGCACGGAGTATGGGCGCCGGGTGATCCCCGTGAAAGGATCCGCCTGTAATGGCAGGCAAAAGCGGTCGCGCTTTGTGCGCGGCAAGCCGAGTGGCACCGCAGGAGTTTATCCTGTCCCGGCAAGGTTTTGTCGGGGCATTTTTTTATTTTTTGAAAAAATAATCAAAGAGGAATAACTCGTATCGAAAGGATGAAAAAAATGAAAGAGATCCCGTATAAGATTTATCTGGAAGAATCGGAGATGCCCAAGGCATGGTACAATCTGCGTGCGGACATGAAAAACAAGCCGGCACCGCTGCTTGATGCCAAAACGCACAAGCCCATGACGGCGGAAGGACTGGCGCCCGTCTTCTGCGACGAGCTTATCAAGCAGGAGCTTGACGACACGACGCCGTATTTTGAGATTCCGGAGGAGATCCGTTCGTTTTATCGGATGTACCGTCCGGCACCGCTCGTAAGAGCCTACTGCCTGGAAGAAAGACTGCAAACCCCGGCAAAGATCTACTATAAGTTTGAGGGCAATAACACCAGCGGCAGTCATAAGCTCAATTCCGCCATCGCGCAGGCGTATTACGCCAAAAAGCAGGGCTTGAAGGGTGTGACGACCGAAACGGGTGCCGGACAGTGGGGCACGGCGCTTGCTATGGCGTGCGCGTATTTCGAGCTCGACTGCAAGGTGTTCATGGTCAAGGTCTCCTATGAGCAGAAGCCCTTCCGCCGCGAGGTTATGCGTACCTACGGCGCATCGGTGACGCCCTCGCCGTCCGTGCAGACGGAGGTCGGCAGACGTATCCTCGAAGCGCATCCCGGCACGACGGGCAGTCTCGGCTGTGCCATTTCGGAAGCCGTCGAAACGGCGACCTCGTTGGAGGGATATCGCTATGTGCTCGGCAGTGTGCTCAATCAGGTCATGCTGCACCAGTCCATCATAGGGCTTGAAACCAAGGCGGCACTTGAAAAATACGACATCGAGCCGGATATGATCATAGGATGCGCCGGCGGCGGCACCAACCTCGGCGGGCTCATCGCGCCGTTCGTGGGGGATCGCATCAAGGGCAAGAACAACTGCCGCTTTATCGCGGTCGAGCCGTCCTCCTGCCCGAGCCTTACGCGCGGCGTATACGCCTACGACTACTGCGATACCGGCATGGTCTGCCCGCTCGCCAAGATGTACACGCTCGGCAGCGGATTTATCCCGGCGCCCAACCACGCAGGCGGTCTGCGGTATCACGGCATGTGCCCGACGCTGTCGCAGCTGCATGAGGACGGCATTCTGGAAGCCGTCTCGGTCAAGCAGACAGAGGTATTCCGTGCGGCGGAAGCGTTTGCAAGAGTGGAAGGCATCCTGCCGGCGCCCGAAAGCTCGCACGCCATCAAGGTCGCCATGGATGAGGCGATGCGGTGCAAGGAAACGGGAGAAGAAAAGACCATCGTGTTCGGATTGACCGGCACGGGCTATTTTGATATGATGTCGTATCAGAAGTATCACGACGGCATCATGGAGGACTACGTTCCCACCAATATCGAACTGGAAAAGGCAAGAGCAGGACTCCCCGTACTTTAATAGGAAGCGTGCCGCTTCACCCTCGCCCGCCGGAACCGGCGGGCGATTTTGCGCCGCAAGCGGCGCAGGGAGGATGCTGTACTTTTTCTCGCAAGAGAAAGAAAAGAAACTCCTTTTTTTCTTGCAAAAGAAAAGAAAGGAATCTCTTTTTTTCTCACAAGAGAAAAAAAGAGACAAAAAAAGATTGCCGGGGAGCCGCCCCGGAGCCCCCCACGTCGCAAAGGCGGCAT
>JAZRVE010000056.1:0-20755 GCA_045598975.1 Eubacteriales bacterium | reverse complement strand
CCCTGACCGCGGGATACTGCGGCTGTTGTTTCCGCTTGCTCACACTCGCGGATTGGGTGAAGCGGCACGCTTCCATAGCACAAACGGCGGTGTAGCGGCGGATATTGTTGATATGTAAAAGGGGAGGGGCTATACGAGATGTTGTTCTATCCCACTTTGCGTCCCTATCCCGCGCGCAGAGTTCCCGGAAATTCTTGCCAAATTCGCCCGCGGCGGAAAGAGGCAGAAATCGGGATAGGACAACATCTCGCCAAATCGTCCGTTTCCGCAAGTCATGAGTTTCCGGCAGTACGCCGCCGTTTTCACAATAAAAATCCACCCGTGCCGCACGGTTTGGAGTTTCGGCGCGTCCCGTACCGATGCCGCCACGATACCGTCCCGCACCTCCGCAAAACGTTTTCCCGTTTTGCGGAGCAGGGGGTCCGGGGCTGCTCCCCGGCAATCTTTTTTGTTCGGCTTTTTTCTTTTGTAAGAAAAAAGCCGATTCCTTTCTTCACTTTCTTTTGAAAGAAAACAGTTGCAAAGTAGAAAAATATGGTGTATAATGTAAAGGAATAAATAAAAGGGGAGGTGTGTGCCGTGTTTCTGTTCACCTCAAAGCAACTGTACGAATTGGAAACCGATTACGCAAAAGCGGAAAATCTGGAAAAAGAAGAACTCATGGCACGCGCCGCAAGAGGCATGTATGAGGCTCTGCGGCAGACCGACATCGACGGAAAACGCCTCGCCTTTCTCTGCGGAGGCGGTAATAATGCCGGTGACGGCTACGCCCTCGCTTCTCTGTTCACGCGTGTCGGATTCCCGACCGTCTGCCTCATTCAGGACGATATCATCCCCACACGGGAGCCTGCCTATACGTTTTATAAAAAATATCTTGCCGCCGGCGGCAAGGTGCTTAATCGCCCGGAGGACATCTATTACGAATTGCTGCACGCCGACGTCATCATAGATGCCGTGTTCGGCATCGGTTTCCACGGCGAGCTCGACGAATGCGAGCCAATGACCGACTATATCCGCTTTGCCAACGAACGCAAAGCTCTCCGCGTCGCGCTCGACGTGCCGAGCGGCGTGTCGGCGGACGACGGCAAAGTCGGCACGACGGCATTTTGTGCGGACAGGACGCTTACCGTCACCGCCTGCAAGCCGGGGCTGGTTTCCTACCCGGGACGCGCCTACGCGGGAGACGTCACGCTCATTTCCATCGGCATCCCGTCGGAAATGCTGGAAAACAAGAAAACCTCTTTTCTGCTCCCGGACGATGAGTATGTCCGCTATGTTCTGCCGGAGCGCCTGCCCGACGCCCATAAGGGCGATCACGGCAAGGTGCTGTGCGTCTGCGGCAGTCCCGTCATGACGGGCGCCGCGGTGCTTTCGGCGAAGGCGGCGGTCAGAGCCGGTGCGGGACTTGTCACGGTGGCATCGGAAAAGCCGGTCACCGACTGCGTCGCCGCTCACCTTGCCGAACCCGTCTACCGCGTTATCGACTGGACGGATCAAGCCGCCCTCTCGTCGTTATGCGACGACGCGGATCACTTTTCCGCCATCCTTGTCGGATGCGGGCTCGGCGTGAGCAACGCCAAAAGAGATTTTGTCCTGCGGCTTTTGCGCGAGGCAAAAACGCAGATTGTTCTGGACGCCGACGGCATAAACCTGCTTCGCGGGCATATACATGTCTTGAAGGAAGCCTTCCGTCCTCCCATTCTCACGCCGCATCCGGGCGAATTTGCCCGTCTTACCGGGAAAGACGCCGCGCTCGTCAATGCCGACCGCATCACGAACGCGCTTGCCTTTTCAAAGGAAAACCGCTGTATCACCGTCCTCAAAGGCGCCTCCACCCTCATCACCGACCACAACGGACGGCTTGCCGTCAACACGACCGGTACCCCGGGACTTGCCAAGGGCGGGAGCGGCGACGTGCTGGCGGGGCTTATCGCGGGACTTGCCGCGAACGTGCGTGTCAAAGCCTTTGAAGCCGCCGTCTGCGGCGCGTATCTCCACGGAAAAGCGGCGGAACGGACACAGTCGGCACTGTCGGCGTACGGCATGATCCCGTCGGATCTGTTTACGGAGCTTGCGAAACTGCTTCCTTGACTTTTTCGTTTTCAAAGGAGCGGTTTTATGAAACCCCACGGCGCGTTTCGCATTTTTTTCGGCGTTTTCGCCATGCTTATCCTCGTCGCATCCGTGCTTGCCGGCTGTTCGGCAAACGTCGGCAAAAGGGACTTATGCCGGTATCTGTCCTCCTCTTACGAAGCGCAGTTCGAATACGTGCTGACGGCGGACGGACAGACGGTTACGGGAGAAGCCTTCGTGGCAAGAACGCCCGAAACGCTTACGCTTTCTCTTGTTTCTCCCGAGCCGTATGACGGCATTTCGGTCATTGCGTCGCCGGACGGCGGCACGCCGGATATCACCATCGCCTATGCGGGCGTGCGGGCGGAAGTGCCGAAGGCGTTTCTCGGACGGCTGTGCACCTTGCTTGCGTTATGGGAGAACCGCATGGCATATTATACGGAAAAAGCGGACGCGGGCGCCTTTTCGCCAGGCGAGGACGTTTTTTCCGTCGAAGGACTTACGGACGTGGTGCCGTATCAGGTATCGCTTGCGACCGACGAGGGAAGCGTGCTGATTCTGTACGACGTCGCAACGGGAACGCCGCTGTGCATGACGATCCGCACGGACGACGTGACGGCGGAAGCCCGGATCACGAAAATCAAACAGACAGACCCCATTGGGAAGGACTCTTAAAAATGATATTTCACGATACCCGGAAAACGAGAGCGGAGATCGACCTCGACGCCCTTGCCGAAAATTATCATACCGCCGAAAAAAAGGTCGGCGGTGCGCTCGTGGCGGCGGTCGTCAAGGCGGACGCCTACGGGCACGGTGCCGTGCGCGTGGCGAAAAGGCTCGAAAAAGAGGGCTGCCGCGTCTTTGCCGTTTCCTGCCTTAACGAGGCGCTCGAATTGCGGGAAAACGACATTGCCGGGCGCATCCTCATTCTCGGCTACGTGGCGGACGAGCTTTTGGAAGATGCGGCAGAGAACGATATTTCCCTCGCCGTGGATACCTTTGAGCATCTGAAAGCCATGACCGACGCCGCAAACGGAAGAACACTCTGCGTACACGTCAAACTCGACACCGGCATGAGCCGGACAGGCTTTGATGCCACGGGCGACGGTGTCCCCGAAGAGCTGAAACAGACCTGCGCATGGCTTCTTGCTCACCCCAACATCCGATTGGAGGGCGTTTTCAGCCACTTTGCCGTGGCGGACGAGCCGGACGGCGAGCCCTTTTCCGAAAAGCAGTTCGCCCGCTACGGGCACTGCCTTGCCTGTATCGAAAAAAGCGGGCTTTCGCCCGTCTACCGCCATATCTGCAACAGCGCCGGCCTCGAACGCTTTCCCGCCATGCACATGGACATGGTGCGCATGGGCATCTCGCTGTACGGCTATTACGCGGGGAAGGACTACCGTCCCGTCATGCGTTTCGTGACGACCGTCGTCAACGTGCACACCCTCAAAAAAGGGGAGACCGTCAGCTACGGCTGTACTTACACGGCGCAAAGCGACCGCCGTATCGCCGTCATCGGCGTCGGGTACGCGGACGGGTTTCAGCGCAGTCTTTCCGGTAAAGGGAGCGTGCTTATCCGCGGCAGAAAAGCGCCCGTCGTCGGGCGCGTGTGCATGGACATGACCATGATCGACGTGACCGACGTGCCGGACGTTGCGGTAGGCGACGAGGTGACGCTGTTCGGGACAAGCGGGGGAATATGCCTTTCGGCGGAAGAAACCGCGAAAGACGCCGGCACCATCGCCTACGAGCTGTTGTGCGCCGTATCCAAACGGGTGCCGCGGCTTTATCTTGAAAAATAAAAACCACGGTTAGTTTTTCTCGAAAAACGCCATACTATTTCCGTAAGTATTTCAAACAAAAACGCTGTCCGTCGGACAGCACAGATCAAAGAAAGGACTCGTCACAAAATGGATCTTAATTCATCGGACGTCAAGCGTTTCCTCGACAGAAGCGCGGACACTGCCAAGGACACCATCAACTTTATGAAGGACAGCGCCAGAGAAACAGTCAACGTGACAAGGGAAGCCGCCGACAATGCCAAGGGCATCACCCTGATCGGCAAGTGCAGCGGCAATTTCGCCATTCATTCCAACCGTAAGCATAAGGATCTTGCCGGCTGGCATTTCGGCTTCGACAAGGAGATTCCTTTGTTGAAGGTGCTCGGCGTACTGCTTCTCGCGGCGACCGTTTTATACACGTTTTGCTCGCTGTTTGAAAAGCCGTCCTCGGACGGACGCTCATAAAAAATCAACTGTCGAGATACGAAAGCAGTTCGAGCAGTTCCGAACGGGCGGTGATGCGAATGCCGCCCCGTTCGAGCTCGCTCACGTCGGCGGCGGTCAGATTTTTCCGCGGCAGCGCTTTTACATATAACAGGCGCTCTGTGTCGTCGCGTACCATGAGGCACCCGCCGCGGCAGGTCAGCGTGTAAACAGGGCACACGGGGATGGCGTCCGGCTCCGACGCGAGCGCCGCGGGATCGCTTTCCCGTTCCGCCGTATCCCGTACCGCGTCCGACGTCCGTGTCTGCGCCGACGCCTCGTATCGGACAAGCTCTGCGCCGTGGTACCGTGCCGCAAGGCACGTAAGGCAAAACACCGCGGCCGCCGCACCGTATTTTATGATCCCGTATTTTTTCATCTGCCATTTCCCCTTTCGGTCGTGCGTATAGTATTACCGGAAAAAGGAAGCTTTATTCTGCCTGTCCGGCATCAAAACAGAAAGGACAACCTCAGGAATGAACAACAACGGCAAACGCGGACGGTTTGAAAATATCACCGTCAACACCACCGTCAATATCAAAAAAGCCGGCGTCAAGCGCGCCATCAAAAAAGGTTCCCGGGCGACCGGAAACGTGCTCAAATGGGTGCTCGGCGTGCTTATCACACTGCTGCTCATCCTTACCATTTCCGGTATCGCGGTGGGAGTCACGTTTTACGATTACGTCAGAACGTATCTCATTGAGGAGGATTTTGACATCGAGAATCTCAAAGTCAACCTCGATCAGACCACCAAGATTTTTTATACCGATGAGAGCGGCAACGCCGTAGAGCTGGAAGATCAGCGCATTTACGGCACGGAAAACCGTTCGTGGGTGCCCTATACGTCCATGCCGAAAAACCTTGTCGACGCTTTTCTCGCCATCGAGGACGAGCGTTTCTGGCAGAACAGCGGTGTCGACTGGAAGCGTACCTTCGGTGCGGCGCTTGAATTTGCCGGCGGCAACGACAGCTACGGCGGCTCTACCATCACCCAGCAGCTCATCAAGAACATCACCTCCGAGGACGAGACCACCATCCAGCGCAAGATCAAAGAGATTTTCCGCGCTCTCAGCCTGACCAAGAAGCACAGCAAGCAGGAGATCGTTGAGATGTACCTCAATACCATCAACCTCTCCCGCAACAACTACGGCGTGCAGGCGGCCGCCAACTACTATTTCGGCAAGGACGTCTCCGAGCTGTCGCTCGTTGAGTGTGCCGCCCTCGCCGCCATCCCCAAATCCCCCACCAAGTACGATCCCGTCCGCAATCCCGATTTCAACCGGGCACGCCGTGAAAGCGTGCTCAAAAAAATGAGCGAGCTCGGCTGGATCACCGAGGAGGAATACCTGAGCGCCAAGGACGAGGAAATCGTCATCAACATGACGGTGCTCGACGGCACCGTGACCAAGTCCAATTCCTACTTCAAGGATGCGCTCATTGAAGAGATCATGGACGATTTGCAGGAGCAGTACGGCTACTCCCGCGAGTACGCCTCCACCATCATTTATTCCGGCGGACTTGAAATTTACGCCACCATTGATCCCGAAGTGCAGTCCGCCATGGAAGACGTTTTCTTCTCGCCGGATACCTTCCAGAAGGTGTCGGACGGCGTTCAGCCGGAATCCGCCATGGTCGTCATCGACTACCGCAACGGCGACGTCAAGGGCATCATCGGCGGCAGAGAGAAGACCGGCGACCGCGATCTCAACCGTGCGACGCAGAGCAAGCGGCAGATCGGTTCTTCCATCAAGCCGCTCACCGTCTATGCGCCCGCCATGGACCTGGGACTCATCAACTACTCGACGGTCATCGACGATACGCCCGTCGAATACAAATCAAGCCTCGGACGGTATTGGCCGGTCAACGCCCCCAACCGCTACGACGGACTCATTACCATCAACCGCGCCATAGAGTTATCCAAGAACACCGTCGCCATCAAGGTGCTCAAAAAACTGACGGTCGATTACTCGTTCAGCTTTGCCAAGAACAAACTGCACTTAGACAGCCTCGTCGAGAGCGACCGTGATCTGGCGCCGCTTGCGCTCGGCGGTCTCACACACGGTCTTACCGTCATGGAGGTGGCGGCGGCATACACCATGTTCCCCGGCGGCGGCGTTTATACGGCACCCCGTCTGTATACCCGCGTTCTCCGGAGCGACGGAACGGTGCTTCTCGAAAAGAACATAGAGACCGAGCAGGCGATCTCACCCGACACGGCGCAGACCATGACCAAGATCATGCAGAACGTCGTGGCAAACGGTACCGCCGCCGCTCTCACGCTTGACCGCAAGCTCAATATCGCCGGCAAGACCGGTTCCACCAACGATGACAAGGATCGCTATTTCGCCGGCTTTACTCCTTATTATGTCGGTGCGTGCTGGTTCGGTTACGACACGCCGAAATACCTCGGCAAATTCAGTTCCAACCCGGCAATGCTCGCGTGGGAGAAGGTCATGGAGCGCATCCATCAGAAATTCTTCGATAAAGCCGCCTCGGGTGAGGAGCCGCTCAAAACCTTCGATCTCTCGCGGCTGACGACGCGGTCGTTCTGCCTTGACAGCGGCATGCTGCCGGGAGAAAACTGCTCGCATGACCGTCGCGGCAACCGCATTTCGACGGGCTATTACACAAAGTCCCAGCTCCCGACCGAGACCTGCTCGACGCACGTGCTCGTTGACTGGGATTCCTCCACGGGACTGCTGGCAACGCCGTACTGTCCGTCCGACGTGATCATGCAGGTGGCGATGTTAAGCGTGAAGGATCGTGATTTCACCTATCCGATCACCATTTCCGATTCGGATTTCATCTATCACGAGCCGGACGGCACTTTTCCCGGAACGAATATTTCGGCGGATCCTGTTTCTCAACCGACCGTGCCGGAAGGTTACTGCAACGTACACACGCATGCCGACGTACCGCCCGAAGAGACGGAACTGCCCATACCGGAGCTTCCGGACGTGCCTTCGCCGGAGGCGCATGACACTCCCGTCCCGCCTGCTCCGACGCCGTATTATGTAGAAGAGTATTAAAAAATGGCACGCCCGTCGAGTTTTCACTCGGCGGGCGTGGCTCCGATTCTGCCGCCGTAGGGCGACTACATCAAATCAGAATTTTCATTAACTGTGCACACGCTTCCTCTACCGTCACGGCGTCGTCTCCGACGGGAAGTCCCGCCTCGCGCAGACGAATGAGTATTTCCGTGACCTCCGGTACGTCGAGCCCCGCATCGTGAAGCACCCGGTGCCGGGAAAAAACGTCCTTCGGCGTGCCGGTCAGGAGCACTTTCCCGCCGCTCAGCACGACCAGTTCGTCGGCATATAAGGCGATGTCCTCCATGCTGTGCGAAATGATGACAAGACTGCTGCCGCGCTCCTTCCGGTAGCGCACAAGCCCGGACAGGATATCGTTGCGTCCGCGCGGATCAAGACCTGCCGCCGGCTCGTCGAGCACGAGGACCTCCGGCTGCATGGCAAGCACGCCGGCAATGGCGACGCGCCGCTTCTGTCCGCCGGAAAGCTCGAACGGACTCTTTTCGAAAAGGTCTTCCGCAATGCCGACAAAGCCCGCCGCATAGCGGATGCGCCGATCGATCTCCTCGTCGGAAAGTCCCATGTTGCGCGGACCGAAAGCGATGTCTTTGTATACGGTGTCCTCAAATAACTGATATTCGGGGTATTGGAACACAAGCCCCACCTTGAAGCGTACGCCCGACGTGTCGTAGCCTTTGGCGTGAACGTCGTTCCCGTCAAGGAGAACGGTGCCGGAGGTCGGTTTGAGAAGGGCGTTCATCATCTGGGCAACGGTGCTTTTGCCGCTTCCGGTGTGCCCGATCAGCCCGATTGTCCGGTTTTCCGGAACGGTAAAGGAAATGTCGTTGACGGCGGTTTTTTCAAAAGGTGTGTGGAGGCTGTATACATATGAAACGTTTCGTAATTCAAGCATGACGGGACGCCTCCTTTTTGCCGTAGGCGGTCATAATGGCGGTTACGGCTTCCTCCACCGTCAGAATGCCCGTCGTTTCGATGTCGGCGCCGCCCTCTTTGAGCAGGGCGACAAGCGTCGCCGGCTGAGGCGCTTCCAGACCGCATTCGGCGAGCATATCGCGGCGGGCGAAGACCTCGTCCGGCGTGCCGCTTGCGGCAACGCGTCCGTGATCCACGGTGATGACGTAGTCGGCCTTGGCGGCCTCGTTCATGTAGTGGGTGATGAGTACGACGGTGATGCCCTTGTCGCGCAGTTGAAAGATGGTGTTCAGGATGTCCTCGCGTCCGCGCGGGTCAAGCATGGCGGTCGATTCGTCGAAGATGATGCATTCCGGCTCCATGGCGAGCATCCCGGCGATGGCGACGCGTTGCTTCTGTCCGCCGGAGAGCTTGTGGGTGTCGTGTTCGGCATAATCCGAAAGCCCCACTGCCGCAAGAGAAGCGTCGACGCGGCGGCGGATCTCGGCGGGCGGAAGACCTAAATTTTCAGGTGCGAACGCCACGTCGTCCTCCACGATGGTGGCGACGAGCTGGTTGTCGGGATTCTGAAAGACCATGCCGACCGTGCGGCGGATGGCAAAATTGTCCTCTTCCTGTGCGGAATCAAGCTCCGCACCGCCTTCGCCCCGACGGACGGTCACTTTCCCTTCGTCGGGCACGAGAATGCCGGATAATAATTTGGCGAGCGTGGACTTGCCGGAGCCGTTGTGTCCGATGACGGCGGTAAAGCGTCCGCGCGGGATGGCGCAGGAAAGCCCGCTTATCGCGTAGGGGGAGGAATGGCGGAGGGAGGACTCATCCTCCGGATAGGTATAGGAGAGGGATTCGGCGATAATGATGTTGTCGGTGTCCGGCATGGGGCTATATCCCGTCCTTTCTGTATCTATCCGGTCCTTGTTTTTTCGTTTTTTTCGGTCAGCCGATAACTTCGGCAAGCGATGCCGCGACGGTGATGCCGTCGGGGCGGAATTTTTCAAGTGTCACGCGGCAGAGACGGTTTTTGAGAGAAGCGTCGCGTGAAGGAAAGCGTACCTCGATGTAGTTGTCGGTGTAACCGGCGGCAAAGCCGTTTTTCACCGTTTCGACGAGCACGGTGCGCTGTGTTCCGAAGAAGGGCGACAGCACGTCCTTCCGCACGGAAAGCATCTGCTCCTTCAATAGCGCGGCACGCTTGATTTTTTCTTCCTCCGGGACTTTGTCGGCGAAAGCTGCCGCTTCGGTGCCCTTCCGATCGGAATACGGGAAAATATGCACAAAAGAAAAGCCGCATTTTTGTACAGACTCCACAGTTTCCGAAAACTGCTCTTCCGTTTCACCGGGGAAGCCGACGATGATGTCGGTGGTCAGCAGCAGGTCGGGAATGGTGTTTTTCAAAAGGGACACGGTGTTAAAAAACTGCGAAGCATTGTATTTGCGCCGCATGGCGGCAAGGGTGCGGCTGCTGCCGCTCTGCATCGACAGATGAAAGTGCGGCATGAGCCGGTCGAGCGCGGCAAGACGCGCCACGACCTGCGGTTTGAAGACCGTCGGCTCCAACGAGCCGAGACGGATGCGGTCGAGTGGGACGGGCAGGGCGTTCACCTGCTCCAAAAGGGTGATAAGATCGGCGTCGGCACGGTCTTTTCCGTAAGCGGCGGTCTCGATGCCGGTCAGTACCACTTCACGGTAGCCGGCGTTGACAAGCCCGGTCACTTCCCGGCAGACGTCTTCCGGCGCTTTGGAACAGACCTCTCCGCGTGCTTGGGGAATGACGCAGTAGGCACAGCGGTTGTCACAGCCGTCGGCGATCTTGACGAAGGCACGCGTGGTGTCGGCACCCGTGACGCGCATGGCGTCCGTTTCACGCCGGTCTGTCAGATCCGAGACGTACACGGCGGGACGTGTCCCACGTACCCGACGCTCATCAAGTAAAGCAAGCGCCGCCTGCACGCATTGCAGCTTGTCGCGTGTGCCGAAGGCAAGATCGAGCCCCTTAATGGCGGCGGTCTCGTCCGGGGAGACCTGCACCATACAGCCGAGTGCGATGACGACGGCGTCCTCGCCGCCGCTCTTGCGGGCACGGCGGATCATCTGACGGGATTTGCGGTCGCTTTCCGCCGTGACGGTGCAGGTGTTGATGACGTACACGTCGCATTTTTCGGTAAAGCGTCCCACCGAAAAACCGTGCGCCGTGAAAGCTTCTTCCACGGCTCTGGTCTCATATTGATTGACGCGGCATCCGAGCGTTTCAAATGCCGCGCGGTAAACAACGGGTGCGCGATCCGCCATCAGGAAAAGAAGAGCGGCAGTTTTTCGAGATACTGGATGTCGGTGCGGTCAGCCGCGTCGCCTTCGGCAAGGACGGCTGCTTTGCCGACGATGATGCCGCCTGCTTTTTTGACAAGCTCTTCCAGTGCGCGGACGGATTCTCCCGTGCTGATGACATCGTCCACGATGACGACGCGCTTGCCGCGGAGCGTCTCGGCGTCCCTGCTGTCGAGATAGAGCGTCTGCTCGTCGGCGGTGGTGATGGACTGGACTTTGATGCTGATGGGGTCTACCATGTAGGCCTTCTGTCCCTTGCGGGCGACGAAATGCTTCTTGTCGCCGGCGAGGCGAGCCATTTCGTTGATGAGCGAAATGGATTTGGCTTCCGGAGCGATCATGTAGTCGTGCGGCGGCAGAATGGCGTTGAGCGCCTTGGCGCAGGCGGTGACGAGCTCGCAGTCGCCGAGCAGGACGAAGCCGGCGATGGAGAGTTTGTCGTTGAGCGCGCAGATGGGCAGATCGCGTTCAAGACCGGCGATGGTCATGTGATAATACTTCTGTTCAGCCATGATAAGTTACCTCCGATATAAAATTTAAGCCATTTTTTCCGGCAGTTCCTGACCGCCGAGGATGTGAAAGTGCAGATGCATGACCGACTGCTTGGCGTCGGGACCGCAGTTGGAGATGACGCGGTAGCCGTTTTGAATCCCGGCGGATGCGGCGATGTCGCCGATCTTGGAGAAGATGCGTGCCACGACGGCGGCGTTTTCCTCCGTGACGGCGTCGACGTTTTCGATGTGCGTTTTGGGGATGACGAGCACGTGTACCTTCGCCATGGGATTGATGTCGTAAAACGCCAGCATATCGGCGTCCTCATATACTTTTTTGGACGGTATCTCGCCTGCGGCGATCTTGCAGAAAATGCAGTCTTCCATACGGTACCTCTTTTCTATACGCCTTAACGGGCACGGGTTTCGATTTCTTTTCTGACGGCGGTCTTGAAGTCTGCGACAGACTGCGTTCCGATGTCGCCGTCCTTGCGGGAGCGCACGGCGACGGTGCCGGATTCCACTTCTTTTTCACCGATGACGAGCATGTACGGCACCTTCTTGACCTGCGCCTCGCGGATCTTGTAGCCGATTTTTTCGTTGCGGTCGTCGAGCTCACAGCGGATGCCGGCGTCAAGCAGTTCCTGCATGACCTTCTTGGCGTACTCGTGGTGCGCGTCGCTGATGGGAAGCAGTTTGACCTGAACGGGGGCGAGCCACGTCGGGAAAGCGCCGGCAAAGTGCTCGATGAGGATGCCGATGAAGCGCTCGATGGAGCCGAAGCAGACGCGGTGGATCATGATGGGACGGTGTTTGAGCCCGTCGGCGCCGATGTACTCGGCGTCAAAGCGCATGGGAAGCTGGAAGTCGAGCTGGATGGTGCCGCACTGCCAGGTCCTGCCGATGGAGTCTTCGAGATGGAAGTCGATCTTGGGACCGTAGAAGGCGCCGTCGCCCTCGTTGATGACGTAGGGCAGGTTCAGTTCGTCAAGCGCGGCTTTGAGCCCGTTGGTGGCGTCCTCCCAGTCTTCGAGCGAGCCGAGGTGATCCTCCGGCATGGTGGATAATTCGACGTGATATTTGAAACCAAATTCGTTGTAGACCTCGTTGATGAGACGGGCAACGCCCTTGATCTCGTCGGTGATCTGTTCTTTTGTCATGAAGATGTGCGCATCGTCCTGCGTGAAGCAGCGCACGCGCATAAGACCGTGCATCTCACCGGATTTCTCGTGACGGTGGACGATGCCGAGCTCGCCGAGACGCAGGGGCAGATCCTTGTAGGAACGCGGATGCAGCTTGTAGACGAGCATGCCGCCGGGGCAGTTCATGGGCTTAATGGCAAAGTCGTTTTCGTCGATGACGGTGGTGTACATATTGTCCTTGTAGTGATCCCAGTGACCGGAGGTCTCCCACAGTTCGCGGCGGAGCATGATGGGGGTGCTGATCTCCTTGTAGCCCTCGCGGGTATGGATCTTGCGCCAGTAGTCGATGAGGGTGTTCTTGATGATCATGCCGTTGGGTAAGAAGAACGGGAAGCCGGGACCTTCCTCACACAGCGTGAAGAGGTCGAGTTCCTTGCCGAGCTTGCGGTGGTCGCGCTTCTTGGCTTCTTCGATGCGGGCGAGATGCTCGTCAAGCTCGCTCTGCTTGGGAAAAGCGGTGCCGTAGATACGGCTGAGCATCTTGTTCTTTTCGTCGCCGCGCCAATACGCGCCGGTGACGGAGGTCAGCTTGATGGCTTTGAGCTTGCCGGTGGAGGCGAGGTGAGGACCTGCGCACAGATCGACGAAATCGCCCTGCTCGTAAAGGGAAACGATGCTGTCGGCGGGCAGATCGTTGATGAGCTCGATCTTGTAGGGCTCCTTGCGCTCGGTCATGAGACGGATGGCATCCTCACGGGAGACCTCCTTGCGGACGAGCGGGATGTTTTCCTTGATGATGGCTTTCATTTCGGCTTCGAGCTTTTCGAGCACCTCTGCCGTCAGCGGTTCGTCGTCATCGACATCGTAATAGAAGCCGTCGTTGATGGCGGGACCGATGGCAAGCCGCACGTTCGGGTACAGACGCTTGATCGCCTGCGCGAGCACGTGGGACGCCGTGTGGCGGTAGACCTTGCGGCCGTCCTCGTCGTCGAAGGTAAGAAATTCGATCTTGCCGCCTTCGGTGAGCACGCTGTTCATTTCCACGACGTTTCCGTTGAGTTTTGCGGCAAGGGCGACGCGGGCAAGTCCGGCACTGAGTTTTTCACACGCCTGTTCGACGGTGCAGCCGTTTTCCACTTCCAGCTTGCTGCCGTCCTTCAAAATGAGTTCTAACATTCTTTTTTCCTCCTGTACGGATTCTATATGGATTATTATGATCCCCGAAAATAAAAAAAGCCGCACCGCTGCAAAAAAAACGCAGACGGGGCGACGATACGGCGCGGTTCCACCCGAATTCGACGGCGAAAAAGAAACCGCCGTCCTCTTTGCGCCTTAACGCGGCACACGCCGGAAATTGTGACCTTTCCGGGGCTCGCAGGTGGTAAGAAGCGGTGCGTTTCCGTGCTTTCAGCCGCGGCACGGATCTCTGATAAAAGAAAAAACGCTTCCCGTATCCTGTTCGTTGCCTATAAGCGTATTATACACCGGATGCGCACGTTTGTCAAGAGAAAAGCCGCCGATTTTACAAAAAATAAAGCCCCGGAGAAAAACTCCGGGGCATCCGTCAGTTGAGAAGACCGAGCTTGAAGAATTCGTTGATCTGACCGAACAGGATGAGAAGCATGACGATCGGAACGACGAATCTGATGGCAAAGACGAAGAATTTCTTGCAGGGGAATTTGTGTCCGCTTTCCTCGCATTCGTCGATGACCCACTTCGGCTTTATGACCCAGCCGACGAGGATGGAGGTCATCAGTGCGCCGACCGGCATGGCGATGCCCTCCGAAATGCAGTCGAAAAAGTCGAGCCAGCAATCGTTCCAACCCGAGACGCCGAGAGACTTTCCGGGCACCCACAGCCCGTTTGAGCCGAGTCCGTCAAGCGCGACGACGACGGCGAGCAGCATGACGGCAAAGCCGACCGTCATAACGATGTGGGAGCGGTTGGGTGTCTTTCCCTTTGCGGCGGCACGGTCAACAAAGTAGGTGTTGATGACCTCCATGAGGGAAATGATGGAGGAAACGGCGGCGATCAGCACGAGAAGGTAGAAAATGACGCCGAAGACCGAGCCGAATTTTCCCATGCCGACGAACACGTCCTGTAAGGTGACAAACAGCAGGTTCGGACCGCTGAGCTTGATCTCGTTATAGGGAATACCGTTCCGGACGGCATTGGCGACGGCGGCGGGAATGACGGCAAGCCCGGCGAGGACGGCGACGAGAGTGTCGGCAAAGATGATGTTGACCGAGCTGTTCGGGATGCTGTCCTTTTTACCGAGATAGGAACCGTAGGTGACCATGATGCCCATGGCGAGCGAGAGGGAGAAGAACATCTGTCCGCCCGCCGTGGCGAGCACGGTGATAAAGTTGGGCGCCTGCTCGATAAAGCCGTTTTCGACGGCATAGCCGGGCACGAACATGAATTTGAGTCCCACGTCGGCGCCGGGGAGCGTGACGGCGCGGACGATGATGATGACGAGCATGACGAACAGAGCCGGCATGCCGATCTTGTTGAATTTTTCGATGCCCTGCGAAATGCCGTTTTTGTCGATGAGCACGCTGACGAGAATGATGAACAGCGCGAAGATCACGGCACCGATGGGACTTTTCAGCATGGTGTCGAAGGAAGAGGCGCCGTCGAGGACGATCCCGCTGCCTTGCAGATCAAAGGCGAGGTCCGACAGATTGAGCGCCATATATTCGGCGCAGTAGCCCGCGAGGACGGTGTAGAAGCCGAGAATGACGAACGGGGAGAAGACGGCGAGGAAGCCGACGAAGCCCCAGCCTTTTTTGACGGAAGAATACGCGCCGATGGCGTTGAGGCGGGTATGTCTGCCGAGGGCGAGCTCGCTCACCATGATGGGGAAGCCGACAAGTGCTGCGAGGATCAGGTAAATGATGAGAAAAGAAAAGCCGCCGCAGGAGCCCATTTTATACGGAAAGGCCCAGATGTTTCCGAGCCCCACGGCAGAGCCGATGGCGGCGAGCAGGAAGCCGAGGGTACTGCCCCACTGACCTCTTTTTTTGAATTCCAAAAGAATCGCTCCTTTTATCGTTATCGTTTTTGCACAACGTTCACAGTATAGCACAGTGTGCGATATTTGTCAACTTTTTGCCGCAGTATGCAAAGGCAGAAAAGCCGGGCGGGAAGCCCGGCGGAAACGCGGAGAAAAACGGAAGTCTACCGGCTTCCGGCAAGGGTGGACGCCAGTTCGTCACAGCGCTCGTTGTAGGTGTTGCCGTCGTGCCCTTTTACCCAGACGAGCGTCACGTCGTGAAGGCTGAGCAGGGGCAGCAGTTCTTCCCACAGCGGCACGTTGAGGGCGGGCTTGCCGTCGGATTTTTTCCAGCCCTTTTTCTGCCAGCCGTACACCCACCCCTTGGTGACGGCGTCGATGAGGTACTTGGAATCGGAGTATAACGTCACCTCGCAGGGCTCTTTTAAGGCTTTGAGCCCCTCGATGGCGGCGGTCAGCTCCATGCGGTTGTTGGTGGTGTTTTCTTCGCCGCCGGAAAGCTCCTTTTTGCGGTCTCCGTACAACAGCACGACGCCCCAGCCGCCTTTGCCGGGATTGCCGCTGCACGCACCGTCGGTGTAGATCGTGACCTTCTTCATGGCTTATCCGCCTTTCCTTCGGTAAGGCGTTCGTATTCGACGCCG
The DNA here is from genome assembly GCA_045598975.1 of Eubacteriales bacterium. GTDB lineage: Bacteria > Bacillota > Clostridia > Oscillospirales > CAG-382 > UMGS882. The sequence continues at coordinate 4,838 of JAZRVE010000056.1, read as the reverse complement.
CCGAGCGAAAGGGTGTCGCCGTTTACCGAAAAGGATAAGACGATGCCGCTTTCCGGATCGTCCGGCACAAAGGCGGTAAGGGTGCCGCCGCTCACGGTGTAGCGGTTGTCGGCGCCCGAAATGCGGTCGATAAAATGTCCGTCGTCCGTAAACTCGATGACGAGTGCCGAGCCGTATAATTCGCACTGCCAGACGCCGACGAGCTCCCGTGCCGCCGAGGAAGACGAGCAGGCGGCGAGGATAAGGGATGCGGCAAGCGCCGCCAAAAGGGAAAGAAACTGCTTCACGGTGTCACCTCCCGGATGATCTCGATAACAGTATACCACGGTTTTTCCTGTAAATCAAGCCGATTCGCAAAATCGGCTCCATGAAAATCGGAGCACGTCAGAAATCGTCCGGCAGAAAGCCGTCGGACGGGCATCCGGGGAACTCGCGTACGATGGCGGCAAATATCTCCGCCGGCGAGAGGGGGCTTTCCTCATTGCCGTCGAGTAATACGACGAGCGCGTATTCTTTCCCGTTTTCGGTAAAAACGCCGGCGAATATCCGGTGCAATATCTCTTTCCCGTCCTTGTACTGCCCGCTCTGCGCCGTTGCCGTCTTGCCGAAGGTAAAAACGTTGCCGCACAGGGCATCCTTTCCCGTACCCTCCGTCACGCATAAGCGCAGCATGTCCCGCATAGACCGTACCGTGGTATCGGAAAATACCGTCTGCGGCGGCTTTTTTTCGAACGGTATGAGCTTTTCCCCGTCGTAATAACCGCGAAGCAGGGAAAAATCCCCGTAAACGCCCGTGCTGACACAGCAGACGGTGTTTAAGACGTCGAGCGGCGTGGCGGTGAGACGCCCCTGCCCGAAGGCAAGGTTGGCAAGGGACGCGGGGGAGGAGACCTCGCTTATGTCCGGAAGCGCGCCGGGGGAAAGCGTCATTCCGTCGAGCGCACGAAAAGAACCGTAGCCGAGTTTTCGCGCCGTGTCGAGGATGACGTCGGCGCCGAGCGTGTCGGCGAGCGCGATGAAATACGGGTTGCAGGACTGCGCGAACGCACCGGCAAGCGTGTTTTCGCCGTGCCCGGAAACGTTGTGGCAATGAAAGCGTCTGTCCGCGACGTCGACGTATCCCTCACAGCAGAAGGCAAAGTCGGCAAGCTCCGGCTGATGTTCGAGAGCCGCGGCGGCGACCACCATTTTGAAGACCGAGCCGGGCGCGTAGGCGCAAAAGGCGCGGTTGAGAAACTCGCCGCGAGTGGAAGAAAGGCTTGCGGCAAGATTTTCGACGTCGTAGCAGGGACGGGAGACAAGCGCAAGGATGTCGCGGCGTTCGAGGTCGCACAAAACGGCACATCCCGCGCTCATGCCGGCGTCGCAGACCTCTTCGACGGTGCGTTGGATGTCGGCGTCGAGCGTCAGCACAAGTCCCGACGTGTCGGAATAGCCGTCGTCCAGCACGGCATACGTCCCGCCCGTGAACGGCGTGTCGGCGGCGTCGGCCTCGTAGCGGTAGGAAAGAGTGCCGGAGGAGGCGGCGAGCAGATCGGAAAAGCGCGCGTACAGCCCGCTTTTGTCACGAAGTCCGAGCAGGTGCCGCATGATTTTTCCGTTTTCCGGCGTGTAGAGCGGGAAAAGGGAGACGCCGTCCGGCAGGGCGTCGGTCGGCTTTTCGGAAAGCGTCACGGTGAACGGCTCGCCGAAAAGCAGTTTTTGTGCGGTGGCGGGCAGATCGGCGTCATCCGGCAGAAGCGAAAGGAAGGCGTTGGGATCGGAAAGGGCGTTCGGAAAGACGATGGCGGTGTAACCCGTGTTGCCATGGGAAAGGAGAGTCCCGTTCCGGTCGTAGATAAAGCCGCTTTTGCGGGCGACGACGGCTTTGCGGGTATACTGTCCCGAGAGCGCCTCGACGGCGGGGCTGTCGAGGACGGATAAGCGCCACAGAACGACCGAAAGATAAAACAGAGCGGCGAGCAGGAAACAAAATGCGCCCGCAGCGCGTCGAATAAGGGAAGAAGTCAAGAAAACACCTCATTTTTTCGTAAAAAAAGCATCTGCGCTTTTCAGTATGCCCAATTTTTAGAAAAAACGAAAAAAATCACACGTTGTGCTTGAAAAGCACGGCATAATGTGGTACAATCAAAGAAGAAAATGTCGGAGAATGCCGAAATCGCAGAAAAGCAGAAAAAAGGAACATCGGAAAAATCATGGTACAATTACTGGACATCGCCAAAAGCTACCTGAACGACGCCGCCATCCCGCCGGACGGCACCGTCGTGGATTTCACCATGGGAAACGGCTACGATACGCTGTATCTCTCGTCGCTCGTGCCGGACGGACACGTCTACGCCTTTGATATTCAGGAGCAGGCGCTTGTCAACACGCGGGAGCGCCTGCGCGAAAACGGGCGGGAAAACGTCACGCTCATCCACGACAGCCACGCCAACGTCAAGCAGTACGTTGCGCAGGAGATCGATGCCGGTATGTTCAATCTCGGCTACCGGCCGGGCGGCGACAAAACGGTGCACACCATGTGCGAAAGCACCGAAAAAGCCGTGACGGACGCCGTCGATCTTCTGAAAAAAGGCGGCGTGCTCGTCATTTCCGTCTATCCCGGACATGAAGAAGGACACGACGAGGGCGAGCGGCTGTTAAAGATGCTTGCGGCGTACGATAAGCGCTTATACTGCGTTTCCTGCTTTTATCTTGTCAATTCCCCCGACGCACCGTTTGTCATTGCCGTCGAAAAATACGATAAGTAAATGAGTAAATGAGAGAAGGAGAAACTTTATGCGGATCCCGAAGAATTTTCTGATAGCCTTTGCCGTCGGCTTTGTGCTGTTCGGCGTGCTGGCGCTGATGCTCCCCGGAAGGATACGGCTCGGCGGTGAAAAAAGCGGATCGCCGTCGCAGACGCCGACAGACGTCCCCGCGTTTTCCGACGTAACGGAGGGCGAGGGCGAATCGGCGGACGAAACGGAAAAAGCCTCGCTGACGGCGGTCGTCGGCGGCTATGACGCCGAACGCGGAGAACTGGACGCCCTGCTCGTTATCAAGGTCGATCCGGAGAAGGAGCGCTTTCTCGCGGCGGCATTGCCGACAGGTCTCTCGGTGCCGGTCATGAGCACCGATCCCGTAAGCGGCGTTTCGGTGCAGACAAACGTGCGCATCAAGGATTTTCCCATTCTGTACGGCAAAAGCGGCAAGGTGCGCAAGATCGTCGATACGGTGCGCGTGCTGACCGGCATGAACGTCGATCATTACGCCTTTTTCAGCACCGGCACGGCGCTCGATCTGTTCGATAAAACGGGCGGGCTGTATTACGAGGTGCCGCAGGATATGGTGTTCGTCGGAAACGGCACGGAGGAAAACCCGCAGATCTCCCTTTCCGCCGGCGGGCAGGTGCTGAATAAGAAGCAGATCCTCGATCTTCTCAGTTTTTCCTACTATACGACCGACGAAGCCCGCAATAACGCGGCACGTGCCGACGTGCAGGCGGATTTTCTCGTCAAGGGGCTCAAACAGATCGTAAGCGCCGAGCCCAACGGCGTGATGGCGGCGGCGGTACAACTGCTTGCCGGGTGCGAAACGGATTTTTCGGCGGCAGACCTCGCCGTGTGGTATCCCGTGGTGGCGTCTTTGCTCGAAAGCGGAGCGCAGATCGTCACGGTGACGCCGCCGCTCACCGATCCCGTTGATTTTGCGGGCGCACAGAAATTTTTCGAAAACTATCGCTGAAACCTTACACCTCTGCATAGATGTCGACCGGACGGTCAACAATAGATGCGGAGGTGTTTTTGCGTGAAAAAAGCAGAAGAATCAGCAAAATTCAAAAGACAACTGATGAGCGGAGCCGTCTATACCGCCCTCGCCGTCACGATAGCCGCGCTTACCGTAAGTACCGTTACCGCATCCTTCCGGACGTCCGAAAAGCGGAAGCAGGAGAACGCCGCCGGGCAGGACACGGGAAACGAGCTGCGGTTGAGCGATTTTTCGGGAAGCGGTCTTTCGGCGCGGGAGTTTACGTTCGACACGCCGGTCACGGAGATTCCGGGCGGCGTGAACGCGACGGTGACGGACGTGCCCGATACGTCCGATAAGCCCGACACGCTTGACAAGGAAGAGGAAAAGCCGGTCGAGCCGGAAGCGGAGCCCGAACAGACGCAGACGCTCACGGAAAACGGCACGGAAGTGCCGGATGAACGGACGCCGGAAGAGGAGCAGACGCCGGACAGGACGGTGCCGACCTCGGAGGAACCGACGGACGTGTCGGCGGAAACGGGTTTCGGCGGTTTTATCAAGCCCTGTTCCGGCTACGTCAGCCGCGAGTATTCGGTGGAACTGCCCATCTTTTCGCCCACCATGTACGATTACCGCACGCATGACGGCATCGACATCGCCTGCGACATCGGCACGCAGGTGAAGGCGGTGAGCGGCGGCAGCATCGTGTCGGTGACGGATGACGCCATGCTCGGCAAGGTCGTCGTTATCGAGCACGCGGATGGTGTTTCCTCGCTGTACGCTAATCTGTCGCCCGATCTGCCGCAGGGGATAGAGGTCGGAAAGGCGGTCTGTGCGGGGGACGTCATCGGCGGCGTAGGAGAGACGGCGCTGTGCGAGTCGGCGGACGTGCATCATCTGCACTTTGAAATGATGCAGGACGGCAAAAACGTACCGCCGCAGATGTATATTACTTCATAATATGAAATGTGCGGCTTCAGCCTCGCCCGCCGTGTCGGCGGAAACGGGTTTCGGCGGTTTTATCAAGCCCTGTTCCGGCTACGTCAGCCGCGAGTATTCGGTGGAACTGCCCATCTTTTCGCCCACCATGTACGATTACCGCACGCATG
>JAZRVE010000055.1:0-7083 GCA_045598975.1 Eubacteriales bacterium | reverse complement strand
TACTGCCGCTTTTTTGCCTTTTTACCCTTCTTTTCTCCTTTTCCCATTCTTACTTCCGCCAATTTCTCATACTAAATTCCACTCCTTTCCTACTGTGGAATTTACTTTGGGAATTCACGGTTTTCGGAAAAAGAAAAAATGAACGTCCTTTTTTTCAAAAAGGAGATCAAAGATTGCCGGGGAGCAGCGTGCCGCTGCACCCAAACCGCGAGCGTGAGCGAGCGGAAACAACAGTTGCAGAGTCCCGCGATCAGGGGTCGCGCCCGCCAAAACGGCGGCGGGCGCGACGGACAGAGGCAGGAAGTAGGTTAGGGACGTATTTAACCAATATTATCCCTTTCCGCATATCATGAGTTTCCGGAAGTAGCCCTATCGTTAGTACAATAAAAACATAACCGAGCCGCAAGGCTCGGTTTTTTGTATTTTCTCTCAACGGTGACACTGCGGCAAATGTTCGCACCGCCGCAAAACATTCGAGTTTTGCGGCGTAAGGGAGTCCGGGGTGCTCCCCGGCAATCTTTTTTTGTTTACTTTTTTTCTCTTGCGAGAAAAAAAGTAAAACGTTTCTTCCCCGCGCCGTTTGCGGCGCGGTACGGGTGCAGCGGCACGCTGCCCCCGCCGTGAAACGGCGGGACTCGCTTTGCTCTGCATCAGATATCATATACTCCCAGAATCACGATCCCGATAAAGGTAAGCGCGATAGCGAGATAGTGCTTGTAGGAAAGCCTCTCTTTGAGAAAGATCCTGCTCCATAACAGCGAAAGCGCACAGTAGGAGGAGATAATGACAAGCCCGATCTTGTACGCCGAGACCACGACCGCCATGTAGAAGACCTGCCCCGCCGTCTCGCAGACACCACCGAGCACCTTGCGCCCGTCGTACCGCAAAGAGGGCTTCTCCCGTTTGATGAGAAAAACGTAAACGAAAAACAGCACCGCCATAAACGCCCACGTGCATTCGTACGCCGTGTTGAGCACGTCCCCGCAGAGCAAGTCCGCTTCCGCTTCGTCCATGCCGGCAAGACACAGCTTTTCCGTGTACCGGTCGGCGATGAGCGTGTCCACAAACGTGCCCGCCGCGTCGAGCAGACAGTAGATCACCGGCAAAAGAAGCGCGAACAGACTTTTCGTGTACTGCCGGTTGGCTCGCGACTGCCGCTTTTCCCGTATTTCATCGTCCTCGAAATAGTTGACGAACCCCAGCGCGATCACCCCGACGGCGATCAGCACGACGCCCGTCACGATGACGCCGTTGAGATAAATGCCGTCCACCGCGTCGTCGTCCACCCACTTGATGCCGAAATAGGCAAGGCTCATGACAAGCGCGAGCGCGCCGGACGAGTTGCAGATGGGGGACGAAATGGATAATTCGATATACCGCAGACAGAGATAGCCCACCAGCATGGAGGAAATATAGAAGACCGAGGCGGGCAGATAGGCAAGAATGTCCGCAAAGGTAAGCGGCACCCCGGCAAAGACGATCTCATACAGCGCGTGAAGCCCCATGACCAGCCCCACGGCGGCGCCGACCTTGTAATGGCTGTACGGATCGTTCTGACGGGAGCCGGCTTTGCTGAATATGTCCGATCCGCTCCAACAGAGCATGGCGAGCACAGAGGTAAGCCACATAAATCGTATTCTCCTTTCCTACGGCTCCGGAATGAGAGAGCGCGTGTCGTGTGCGTCGGAGGAACGGCAGAAACGGCCGCCGTGCGCACGGATATAGTCCCGGATTTCGGCGGCGGGATAGGGCTCGCTCCGATAGCCGCGCGTTACGGCGCCGAAGTTGATCTCGAACACCGCACCCGTCGGCAGCAGACGGTCGACCGCCTGCTGCCAGGCGGCGCGATATCGTGGATGGCTTTCGTCGAACAGGGCGCCGTTTCGGTTGAATTTGGCGATGAGATCGAGATGCCCCACGATATCGGCGCCGGTCTTGCGGACAACGTCCGCAACGGTGCGGTAGTATGCCTCGATAAAGGCGTATGCGTCGCCGCCGAACGCCTCGTCGGCGATGCGTTTCCAGTCCGCCGGCTCTTCGTCGATGGAGTGGAAAACGCCGTCCTTTTCGACATAATGCACCGATCCGATGACAAAATCGTACCCGACGGCGGGCGTTTCGGCATAGTAGTCCTGCTCGATGCCGCACAAGACCGTCATGCGCCCGTCGTATTTTTCTTTCAGCGCGGCGACCGTCTCGCGGTAAAGCGGCGTGTTTTCGACCGTCAGACAGCCGCGCGGATCAAACGCCGTGAGCGCGTGCTCGGCAAAGCCCATGAGCGTGAGACCTGCTTGCAGAGCGGCTTCCGCCATTTCCTCCGGCGTGTTTTTTCCGTCGCTGAACGTCGAGTGGACGTGATGATCCTGCCAAGCGGAAAAATCGGAAGCCTTCATCAGGTCATCTTCTCCTGTTTCACTTTTTTGTCGATAACGTGGCGGGAAGCCAGCTCCTTATGGATGTCTTCGAGCGAGATGCCCGCCTCGATCATGAGCACCATGACGTGGTAGGCAAGATCGGCGATCTCGTAGACGGTCTCCTTTTTGTCCTCGGCTTTGGCGGCGATGATGACTTCCGTGCTCTCTTCGCCCACCTTTTTCAAAATCTTGTCGAGTCCCTTTTCAAACAGATAGGTGGTGTAGGAGCCTTCCTTTTTTTCGGTCTTGCGCCCGCGGATGAGCTCAAATAACTGCTCGTAGGAAAATTCGTGCCGCTCGTCGCTCTCGTAGACCGGGTTTTCAAAGCAGGACACCGTGCCGAGGTGGCAGGCGGGCCCGTCCGGCTCCACCATCACGACAAGCGCGTCCTTATCGCAGTCGGCGGTGATGGAAACGATGTGCTGATAGTTGCCGCTGGTCTCGCCTTTGAGCCACAGTTTCTGCCGCGAACGGCTGAAAAAGCAGGTCAGCTCCTTTTCCATGGAGAACTTTAAGCTTTCCTCGTTCATGTAGGCGAGCGTCAGCACGCGCTTGGAGACGGCGTCGACGACGATGGCGGGGATGAGCCCCTTTTCGTCGAATTTCAGTTGCTTGATATCCATTTCGATCATGTTTTTTTCTCCTTCATCCATTCAATCGGTGATCCTTGCGGGGATCCCGTTTTGTTTCATTTCGCGCTTTAAGTCGGCGATGCTTACTTCGCCGAAGTGGAAGATAGAGGCGGCAAGTCCCGCGTCCACGCCGGGCAGCGTCCGGAAAAGCGTGATGAAATCCGCGATGCAGCCCGCACCGCCCGAGGCGATGACCGGCACGCTTACCACCTGGCAGACTTTGTCGAGCATTTCGAGATCGAAGCCGCCCTTGACGCCGTCCGTGTCGATGGAGTTGACGACCACCTCTCCCGCGCCGTTTCCGACGCCGCGCCTTATCCATTCGATGGCGTCGAGCCCCGTGTTTTCCCGTCCGCCCTTGGCGAACACACGGAACACGCCGTCCACGCGCTTGACGTCCACCGACAGTACGACGCACTGGTCGCCGTATTTTCTGGCGGCTTTTTCGATGAGAGACGGATCACGGATGGCGCCGGAATTGACGCTCACCTTGTCGGCGCCCGCTTTGAGGACGCGGTCAAAATCGTCGGTCGTATTGATGCCGCCGCCGACCGTGAGCGGGATAAAGACGTTGCGCGCCGTTTCCCGCAGGATGTCGGTAAAGAGGCGTCTGCCGTCGGAGGAGGCGGGGATATCATAAAACACCAACTCGTCCGCACCGTTTGCGCTGTAATACTCGGCGAGCTCGACCGGCGACGAGATCTCCCGCAGTCCCGTGAAATTGATACCCTTGACCACCTTGCCGTCACGCACGTCGAGGCAGGGGATGATGCGTTTCGTTATCATACCGCCGTCACCCCGATCGCATCGGAAAGCGAGATCGCTCCGGTATAATAGGCCTTGCCGATGATGGCGCCGTACAGCCCGAGGTCGCGCAGCGCTATGACGTCGTCAAGCGCCGATACGCCGCCGGAAGCGGTGATCTGTATGGAAAACCGCCCGGAGAGCGCCTTGTAGAGCTCGCGGTTGGTGCCGCGCATGGCGCCGTCCTTGGAGATGTCGGTGCAGATGAGCGTCTTTACGCCCCTGTCCTGCATTTCTCCGACAAAGGCAAAGGCGTCGATGCCGGACGATTCCGTCCAGCCCTTGATGGCGACGGCGCCGTCCTTTATGTCGACACCGACGGCGATCTTTTCGCCGTAACGGGCGACGGTGTCCGTGAGAAAGGCTTTGTCTGTGACCGCTGCCGTGCCGAGGATGACGCGGTCGATGCCGGCATCCAGGTAGGCATCCACCGTTTCGCGTGTACGGATGCCGCCGCCGATCTCGCAGAAGAGCCCCGTCTCCCGCTTGATGCGGCAGACAAGATCGAGGTGCGGCGTTTCGCCGGTCTTGGCACCTTCGAGATCGACGAGGTGAACGTGGGTGGCGCCGGCGCGGACAAAGTCGCGCGCAACGCTTACGGGATCGCGGCTGTAAACGGTTTTTCGGGCGTAGTCGCCCTTGTACAGCCGTACCGCTTCGCCTTCGTATAGGTCAATGGCAGGGAAAATCAGCATATCTGTCCTTCTTTCATGCGGCAAAAGGCTTTTAAGATGGCAAGCCCCACGTCGCCGCTCTTTTCGGGGTGGAACTGACAGCCCATCACGTTGCCCTTCGCAACGGCGGCGGTCAGGGGTGCGCCGTATGCGGCGGTGGCGATGACGGCGTCTCCGGCGTTCACGCCGTGGTAGGAGTGCACGAAATAGACGTGATCGCCCTCCCGGATATCGCGAAACAGCGGATGCTTCCCGCCTGCGGGGAAATTCAGCGCATTCCAGCCCATGTGCGGGATTTTTAGCCCGGTAACCGATTCGGCGATGGGGCGCACCTCGCCCGGGATGAGCCCGAGCCCGGCACGGACGCCGTATTCATAGCTTCTTTCAAACAGAAGCTGCATCCCGAGACAGATGCCGAGAATGGGTTTTCCCCGCTTCGCCTGTTCGAGAAGTACCGGCACAAGGCCCGTTTCGGCGAGCTTGTCCGCCGCGTCGCCGAAGGCGCCGACACCCGGCAGTATCAGCCGTTTCGCCGCGGCGAGTACGCCCGCGTCGGACGTGACGGTCGTCTCTTCTCCGATTTTTTCAAAGGAGGAAACCAGTGAAAACAGGTTTCCCACTCCGTAGTCGATAATGGCGGTCATATGTTACAATACTCCTTTGGTGGACGGGATCTCGTCCTTGAAGCGGCTGTCGACGGATACCGCCTGCCGCAGACTGTGCGCGACGGATTTGTAGATGCCTTCGAGGACGTGGTGCGTGTTTTTACCGGCAAGCTTGCGGATATGCAGGGCGCACTGCGCCTGTCTGACAAAGCCGCAGAAAAACTCCTCGACGAGCTCGGTGTCGAAGTCGCCCACCTTTTCGGTGAGAGGTCCGGCGTCGTAACCGAGAAACGAGCGTCCGGAAAAATCGACGGCGGTCAGAATGAGTGTTTCGTCCATCGGCAGGATGCAGTCGCCGTAGCGGAGAATGCCTTTTTTGTCGCCGAGCGCCTCGGAAAACGCTTTGCCGAGGGCGATGCCGATGTCCTCGACGGTGTGGTGATAATCGACGTAGGTGTCGCCGCGGCAGGTGACATCCAGATCAAAGCGCCCGTGAGCGGCGAAGAGCGTCAGCATATGATCGAGGAAGCCGCACCCCGTATCGAGGCGGCTTTTGCCGGTGCCGTCGGGAGAGAGCGACAGAACGATGTCGGTCTCGGCGGTCTTGCGGGTGATAACAGCGTTTCTCATTGTGCTTTTTCCTCCGTGACGGCATCCACGGCGGCGAGAAACGCCGCCATCTGCTCGTCGCTCCCGATGGTGATGCGGTTGAAATCTTTTAGGCGCGGCTTTTCAAAGTGCCGCACCAGCACGCCCTTCTCTTTGAGGGCAAGGTAGAGATCGTTGCCGCCGATAAAGGGGTGCTTGGCGAAAATAAAATTGGCGGCAGAATCGAGCACGGTAAAACCGCGTGCGCGAAGCGCTTCCGTGGTCTCGCCGCGCGTCTTGATGACGGCGCTCCGGCAGGAATCGAAGTAGACCGTGTCGAGAAGCGCCCCGACACCCGCCGCCATGGTCATGCGGTTGACGTTATAGGGGTTGGTGGAATACTTGACGGTGTTGAGATCGCGTATCAGTTCCGGGCACGCCATGCCGAAGCCGAGGCGGCCGCCGGCGAGCGAGCGGGATTTGGAAAAGGTCTGACAGACGAGCAGATTGTCGTAGGTGCGGATGAGCGAGCGGGCGCTCTCGGCGCCGAAATCCACATACGCTTCGTCGATGACGACGACGTTCGACGGATTGCCCTTCACGATGCTTTCGACGTCGGCAAGCGAGAGGGCAAGCCCGGTCGGCGCATTGGGGTTGGCGATAAAGACGGTCCCGCCGGCGTCAAGATAATCCTCGACGCGGAGGGAGAAATCGTCCGCGAGCGGGAGCTCCTTATACGGAACGCCGTTGAGCGCGGCGAAAACCGGATAAAACCCGTAGGAAATGTCCGGGAATACGGCGGGATGATCCTTGTCGCAGAACGCCTGAAAGGCAAAGTTAAGTATTTCGTCCGAGCCGTTGCTGAACAATATCTCATCCTCCCCGACGCCGAGCACCTCCGTCGCCGCCGCCACAAGCGCATGGCAGGTCGGATCGGAGTAGAGCTGTAATTCGCCCGCCTGCTCACGGGCAAACCGCGATGCATACGGCGACGGCGGGAAAGGGGATTCGTTGGTATTGAGCTTGATATAGCTCTTGTCCCGCGGCTGTTCGCCGGGGGTATACGGCGTCAGCGCCTTGTATTTTTCACTGAAAAAGCGGCTCATGCTTATGACCATTCCTTTCTGTTTCTTACGGCGTGGGCAAACTCTGCGGTGGTTTCGGCTTGCCGGAATGACGGTCGTTTGACCGTCAAGCCGCAAATTTGCAAAGCTTGAAAGATTTATCTTTCAAACTTTTCGATCTCGGTACGGATGACGGCGCTCCTTGCGTGGGCGGTCAGCCCCTCCGCCTCGGCAAAGGCGGCGACGTCTTTTGCCGCACGTGCGAGACTTTCACGCGTGTAGTAGGTGTACTGCGTCTTCTT
>JAZRVE010000054.1:0-12732 GCA_045598975.1 Eubacteriales bacterium | reverse complement strand
GAGGTCTCGGAGGGAACCTCCGAGCGCACTTTTTTGCACTCCTTTTTTCTTGCGAGAGAAAAAAGGAGTTCCTTTTCTTCTTGCGAGAGAAAAAAGGAGTTCCTTTTCTTCTTGCGAGAGAAAAAAGGAGTTTCTTTTCTTTCTCTTGCGAGAAAAAAGTAGGACTTTCCCCCGCCGCACGCGGTTGGGGTGCTCCGCAAGCAGGAAAAACGGCAAAACCTACTTTTTTCAAAAATGTAGTGTTACAATTGATGTGAGACCGAAAAGCAAAAAAAGAACAGAAAAAGTGATTGAGTTCTGTTAGAATAGTTTTACCACAAACAAATCTGACAGAAAGGACTCAATCACTTCATGAGTAATTGTACCACAACAAAGAGATATTGTCCACACCTTTTCGAAACAAAATCCAAGACAAGCCGCGTACATCCTCTGGACGTGTTCTGTAACAAATACAACATTACACACAAGCTGATCCGTCCAAGGACACCTTGGCACAACGGCAAGGTGGAAAGAAGCCATAGGAACGATCAGAAACATTTCTGCAACTACTTGAAGTTTTACTCTTTCAATGACCTGCAAGAGCAAATGAAACGGTATTTAACACGTTCCAACAACATTCCGATGGCAGTTCCCGGTTGGAAAAGCCCGAATCAGAAGCAACGCGAGCTGGGCGGGCACTGACGCGCCGCCCTACGGAGTTCCCTCGCTCGGGGCTTCGCTACTCCCTCGCTCTCTCCGTACGGCGTATATCTGTTCTTCTTGACGCAATTGTTTTTTTGTATTCCTGGTCTCACATCATTGACAAATGCACATTTATCCGTTTGCCCCGCGTCCGCATAAGATGCATAAGGGATGAGCAAAGAAAGGAGTGGTCATTTTGAAAAAACATACTCACAACGCTCTCACGGGCTCCCTGACCGAGCACTATCTGAAAGACGCTTTTTCGGGCGATGCGGACGCCTGTACACGGTACCGGCTGTACGCCGAAAAAGCCCGTGGAGAGGGGGATCGGGCGATCAGCCGTCTGTTTGAGAGGATCGCCGACGAAAGAGAAGAGCTCGCCGGGCTATGGCTCGGATACCGGGACGGAGCCGGGAGCACGGAAGAAAACCTCGCACGAGCCTATGACGCAGAGGTTTTCGCGTCATCCGCCTTTTATCCGGAAGCCGCACGGGCGGCGGCGGACGAGGGATTTGCCGAGCTTGCCGACAAGTTCCGCATGACGTCGGACGTCGAAAAGCGGCACGCCGAAGCGTTCCGCGCGGCGCTCGACTCTTTTTCGGGCGGAAACGCGTACCACGGCAGTGCCGACACCGTCTGGCGCTGTCTGAACTGCGGCTACGAGGCAAAGGGCAACGCGCCGCCCGACCGGTGTCCGCTATGCAACTTCCCGAGAGGGAGCTTTGCGGCAGACACCTGCGGATAGTTTTATTGCGCCGCAAGCGGCGCGAGCAGCGTGCCGCTGCACCCGTTTTTCCGAGCCTGCGGCTCGGGGAGACGGTGTACTTTTTCTTGCAAAAGAGAAAAGAAACTCCTTTTTTCTTACAAAAGAAAGAAAGGAATCTCCTTTTTTCTTACAAAAGAAAAAAGGAGTACAAAAAAGATTGACGGGGAGTAACCCCGGACCCCCTTACGCCGCAAATGCCGACTGCGCGCGGAGCGCTCCGTCGGGAGATTTGCGGCGGATCAAACTTTTTGCCGCAGTATCACCGATTACGCCATACAAAAAAACCGAGCCCTGCGGCTCGGTTATGTTTTTATTGTGCTAACGGTAGGGCTACTTCCGGAAATTCTTGATTTGCGGAAAGGGACGATTTGGTGAGATATTGTCCTATCCCGCTTTGTGCCTCTGTCCGACGCGCGGGAAGTTACTGCAAACAAAAAGTATGCGGCACGTGTTCATGGTTTCGCGACGCGCCCGCCGTCGTTTTGGCGGGCGTGTCCCCTGACCGCGGGACTCTGCGGCTATTGTTTCCGCTTGCCTATGCTCGCGAAATAGGTGAAGCGGCACGCTTCCGGCTCGCGCCCATGATTTTGCGTCGCCGTCGCCCGCGTTATGGCGGCGGCGACCCCTATCAGCGGGATACTGCGGCGGTTGTTTTTGCTTGCTTACGCTCGCGGATTGGGTGCAGCGGCACGCTGCCTATTGAATTTCGGCTTCACCCAATGTGTAGCCCCCGCCGCAGGCGATCAAGTGCACACGCACGAAGACGTTCTCGTCGGACGTCGCAAAAACGACGTAGCCGCCGTCCGCGCATTCCTCCCATACGGCACTGTCATACAGCACCTCTCCGTCGAAGACCTCCTGCGCGGCGGGATACGCAAGCGCCGGAAGCGTCGAAAGTGCACGGATCATCTCCGCATTTTCCGATTTCAGATCATAACATGTCATTCCGTCCGTCATTTCGCCGGCAGAAGCCGCATACAAAAACGCCGTCCCGTTTGCTTCCCTGCCCGCTTCGGTCTTGTTCTCCGCCACGGGTGCGTTTTCCGTCCGCGGTGCCGTCATGAGCATTCTGCGATTCTTTTGTTTGTTCTCCCTATCCTCCTGCGGCGCCGTCGGTTCTTCCTCCGGCATTTCCGCAGACGCTGTGCCCGAAACCTCCTCCGGCATCGCGTACAGCTCCGTTTCCTCGTCAGCCGTGATGCTCTCCGTAATGCCTGCCGCACTGTCGGCAAGTGCCTCTTCACGCGGCGCATGGAGGCGCTGTACTACGACGGGGATCGCCATACAGGTCACCACGACCGCCGCCGCGACAAGCCCCGCGTGGCGGAACCGTCTGCCGGCAAAGCCGCTCTTCCCGGCGGAAAAAGCATTCTGCACGCGGATCTCGTCCATAACGGCGTCGGCGATGCCTTTGCCGTTTTTCTGCGGAAGCGGGAAAACGAGCGCCGCAAGGTCATCCTTCATCTGTGCCGTCCGCTCCGCATAGGCGCGGCAGGAAGCGCAGGTCTCGCAGTGCTTTTGCTGTTCGTCCGTCAGAGGCTCATCGGTGCCGAGGGCAAACCGCACCGCCTCGCATAATTCCGTCTGCACGTTTTCGTCTTCCATGTCCGCACCTCCTTTTTGTTTCGTAAATTTCCGCATCCGTCCTTTTGGACGCATGAAACGGAAAAAAGTTCCCCATACTAAAAATAGTTTTCGCGTTCCAGCACGCGTTTCAGACTTTCCCGCGCCCGGAACAGCCGCGATTTGACCGTGCCGTCTTCCAATTCCAGCATCCGCGCGATCTCTCCGTACGTCCGTCCCTCGATGTCTCGCAGACGGATGACGGTGCGGTGCTCCTCGGTCAGCTCATCGAGCGCCCGGTACAGCATCTCCTGCTTTTCGGCGCGCATCAGCGCCTTTTCCGGCTCTGCCGAGACCGACTCGTCCGGCACGTCGCGTATGACGCTTTCTCCGTCCTCATCGGTGACGGTGAGGCTCGTTTCCCGCTTCTTTTTGTCCTTTCGCAGAAAATCGAGCGCCGCGTTGTACGTCACACGGTACAGCCAGCTCGAAAAACGGCTTTCGCCCTTGAAGGTGCCGACGGTGTGCCATACCTTCAAGAAGACCTCCTGCGAAACGTCGTAGGCGTCCTCCCGGTTTTTCACCACCGAAAAGGCCGTCGTGCAGACAAAGCGCTCATATTTGCGCACTAACGTTTCATACGCCGCGACGTCGCCGTGCGACGCCCGTTCGGCGAGCGTCCGGTCCGTCTGCGCGTTCCGGACTTCTTCCGTTTGCTCCATGTCCGCACCTCCTTTTCGGTTTTTCTTTTGCATTTTACGAAAATAGTATACCACGTTTCCGTCGATTTTGCAAGTCTTTTGAAAAACGTGCCGCCGTTCGACGTTTTTTTCATCCGGTTTCCTTTATAATGATGCCGACCGTCCGGGAATTGCAATTTCTGTCACCGTGTTAAGATTTTTCAATACATAGAAACACCCGCCGGAACAAATAGTATCACCGTAAGACCGTCACGAACCGTCACGGCTTATCCCAAAGAAAAGGACTGGTCAAAAAATGAAATCCCATCACATTTCCCGCCTCCGTCCCCTCATGCGCCGCCTCGGCGGTGTGCTCGTCTACACGGCGGCGCTTCTTGCCGCCGTCACCTTTCTCGTTTCCCTTTCCGTACCCCGGCACATGGTGCTCACGGAAATGCCCGCCTCTCTTGCCGTTTCCGGCGTCGATGACGCCCGCGGCGGCGAAACGCGCATCACCTTGCAGGCAAAGCTGTTCGGCGCCATTCCCGTCGGGACCGCTTCCGCCGACGTTCTGCCGGGACTCTCGCTCATTCCCTGCGGCGACGTCTTCGGCGTTAAATTTTTCACCCGCGGCGTCATGGTGCTCGGCAGTACCGACATCGACACCGCGTCCGGCTACGTCAATCCCGCTTCCCTTGCCGATCTGCGTACCAACGACATCATCACGCACGTCAACGGCTCGCCTGTCAACACCGTCGAAGAGCTCGCCGAAACGGTGGAAAAAAGCAAAGGCGCCATCCTTTACGTGCAGTACACGAGGGACGGCGCCGAATACGGCTGTGAACTGACGCCCGTCCTCTGTAAGACCGACGGACGCTATAAGACCGGCATATGGGTACGCGACAGCACCGCCGGCATCGGCACGCTCACCTTCTACGATCCGGCAAGCGGTCATTTCGCGGGCCTCGGACACGGTATCTGCGACGTGGATACCGGAGAACTGATGCCTCTGCGGCAGGGTACGGTGGTAAAAGTCACCGTCACCGACATCGAAAAAGGGCAGACCGGACTGCCGGGCGAGCTCAAAGGCTCGTTTGACACCCGTGCCGTCGGCTCTCTTTCCGGCAACACGGCGTTCGGCGTCTACGGTACGCTTTCGGAAGCACCGTCGCTCATCTCGGAGCCGCTGCCCGTCGCCGACAAAAAAGAAGTGCGCGAGGGCGATGCCGAGATCCTCTGCAATCCGGACGGGAGCGGCGTACGCCGCTTTGCCGTGCGCCTTTCCGCCATCGACAGAAACAGTACCGGCACCAAATGCTTTTCGGTGGAAGTGACAGACCAAGCCCTGCTTGCCCTCACCGGCGGCATCGTGCAGGGCATGAGCGGCAGTCCCGTCATCCAGAACGGCAAGCTTGTCGGCGCCGTCACGCACGTGCTGATAGACGATCCGCGAAAGGGCTACGGCATCTTCGTGCAGAATATGCTCGCCGAAGCGCCGTTTTTCGATTCCGATGCGGATGAGGCGGCGTGAGATCACTGCCCGAGCCCGTTCTGCTCGCAGTACTCTTCCAGACAGAGCCCGCTCTGCATGATCTTCTGTGCATGATAGCGCCCGACGTAGCGGTAGTGCCACGGCTCGAAAATAATGCCGGTGATGTCGCTTTTGCTTTTGGGGAAACGCAGGATAAAGCCGAAATCCGCGCAGTGCTTGTACAGCCACTTGTAAACGTCCTGCGCCTCAAAAGCCTGCGATGCCGCCGGCAGATTGTGCAGATCGGCGCACAGCCCCGACTGATGCTCGCTGGTGCCGGGAATGGCGATCTCGGCGGCGGTCATGGCATAGGCGGTGTCGCGGTCGTAATAGGCGAGGAAGCTGTTGAGCGAATTGTTGAATAATTCCGTCTGATACGCATACGAACGGTAGGCGCTCGTCACGGAAACGTCGGTGTAGCCGTTGGCACGCATCTCGATGAACATGGCTTCGAGCGCTTTCTCGGCGTACAGGCGCATCTGCCCCTTGGCACGGTCGCGTCTGGTGTCGGCAACGTCGGTCAGATCGTCCGGAATGTAGTCGGACGCAAGCGGATGAGAGGTGTTGATGAGCGTGATATAAGCGTCGGTATCCTCGGGATCCATATACATTTCATACGCCGAAAGGTCGGCGATAAACTTATTTTCCGGCTCGGCACGAAGGTGCATTCCCGACGTGTCCGGCAGAGAAAGCGTGCCGTCTTTTGCCGAAAAGGCAAGCGAGACCTCCCCTTCCACCGAAAGGGTGTAAGCGATCTTTTTTCCGCTTTTGCGGCTGGTAAGAGACAGCCCGTCAAAGCGATCCTCGAACAGCGTCACCGGCACATAGACGTCCGCCGTTTTGCCGGCGTAGAAATACGAGCTGTCGCCGAGCGACACGTTTTTGCCGTTGAGAGAAACGATCGGCGTGTCCACGCAGACCGCCACCGTGTCCCCGTTCGGGAAGACGGCAGACATGACGCTGACGTCGCCGCACAGCGTGTATCCGAACACATCGGCAAGCTCCGCCATGGAGAAATACGCCGTGTTGTCCCGTTCCACGCAGGTAACGGCATACGGCTTCTGCTTGCCCTCGCTGCCGTCGGGATCGACCGACAGCGTATAGGAATAATGCTTCGACGCGCCGTGCAGATCGCCCGACAGGCACAGGGCAAAGATGATCGCGAACAGCAAAAATGCGCCCGCCGCCATCACGAACACCCACAGGGCACGCGAAATAAACGCGCGGCGCTTCTTTTGGCGCAAAGCCTGCTGTTTCATACGCTCCTGTTCCCGCAGAGCCCTCTCGCGTGCCCGCTCGGCATCGCTTCTGCCGGGATCGCGCGGCGCTCTTTTACGGTTATCCGACGGTGTCGGCATATCATTCACCTCAACTTGATTTTCTGTATTTCCCATATAGTATACCACGGATTTATGTCAAAAGAAAGTATTTTTTGAATTTTTTCCCTTTTCGTTTCATCCGCAGAAAGGAGACCCTATGAAACCGTTTGTCCCGCATTCCTTCGGCGATCTGCCCGATCGCGAGCCCCTGCCGGAAGCCGACGAAAACCTCTATCCCTCCTTCACGAACGACGCGAGGGAAGCCTATCCGTCGCTTTTGAAAAAATCAGAAAAAGTGAAAAAAAGCGAGAAAAAAAGAGAAAAGCACAATTTCTCCGGCAATTCGTGACCATATTTGACTTTGCTTGACTTTGACTTTGTATGAGCGGCGGTGTATACTGATTGCGAAAGTTAAAGAAAGTCAAAGTCAAATTCGATTTTGACGTCGTCACAAGGAGGAATTCCCATGGGTAATCCCCTGACAGAACAGATCGCCGCCATCATTGAGCAGATGCTCGCCGAAAACGGCGGAGAACTGGAATTACAGCGCAACAAGTTAGCGGGCACGCTCGGGTGCGTGCCGAGCCAGATCAACTACGTCATCACCTCCCGCTTCAATACCAGCCGCGGATATCTGGTGGAGTCCCGACGCGGCGGCGGCGGGTACGTGCGCATCACCAAGGTGCGCTTCGACAACACCGAGACGCTTCTCATGCATATGCTCTCCGCCGTCGGCAGTACCATCGACGCCATGAGCGCGAGAGCCCTGCTGATCTCGCTGTACGAGAAAGAACTCATAAACGAGCGGGAGCTCAAACTGCTTTACGCCTCCGTCACCGACAACGCTCTCTCCTCCTGCCCCGCACCGCTTCGGGACGGACTTCGCGCCGACATCCTCCGCTCGCAGATCCTCACCCTGCGGAACAATCCCGCACGGTAATTATCATTTACACTTTTACACTTTACGCATCAACGAAAGGAACGTGATACTCATGTTATGTCAATCCTGCGGAAAAAAGCAGGCGACCTTCCATTATTCGTCCAACGATAACGGAAGCATCACCGAAACCCACCTCTGCCACGACTGCGCCGAGAAATCGGGACTGCTCGCCGGCAGCAAGAATCTCTTTGCCCCCTTCTCGTTTCTCGACGATTTTTCCGCCGAAAACGACGCCATGCTCGGCGGTCTGCTGGGCGATCTCTTTTCTCCCGCCGCCCCCGCGCTGAAAGAAAGCGCGGTCTGCCCCTTCTGCGGGATGCGGCTTTCGGAATTCGTGCGCGGCGGCAAGGCGGGCTGCGGCAAGTGTTACACCACCTTCAAGGACGCTCTCGCTCCCACCGTACAGAAACTGCACGGCAACACCCGCCACATCGGGAAATTCCCGGCAGGGCGTGCCCTGCGCAAGACAAAAGAAGAAAAGCGCGCCGAACTCGTGCGGAAAATGGACGAGGCCGTCAAGGCGCAGGCTTACGAAAAAGCCGCCGAATACCGCGACAAGATCAAAGAGCTCGACGCTTGGTCGGACAACGCTTAAAAAGGAGGAAGCCATCATGACAGAAAACAGCCTCAAATGGTACGAGACCGAAAGCAAGCCTCACGACGTCGTCATCAGCTCGCGCGTACGGCTCGCCCGCAACCTTGACACCTTCCCCTTTGCCGCCAAAAGCGACGCCGAGACCTCCCGCAAGGTCGCCGACACCGTGAAAAACGCCTTGCAGACGCATTACGGCGAGCCGCTCACCGTGACCGATTTTTCCGATTACAAGGGCGACAAGCGCATTTTCGTGGAGGATCACCTCATATCCCCCGAATTTGCCGCCGATTCGCCTCTTAAACGGCTGCTCATCACGGATGCCGGCAACACCCTCTCCGTCATGGTCGGCGAGGAGGATCACGTCCGCATCCAGGCGATCTTACCGGGAGAAGCCCTCGACAAAGCCTATGCGCTCGCTTCCCGGGCAGACGACGCCCTCTCCGCCGGCGCTTCCGTCGCCTTTGACGAAACGCTCGGCTACCTCACCGCCTGCCCCACCAACCTCGGCACCGGGCTTCGTGCCTCCGTCATGCTCCATCTGCCCGCCATGTGCGCCTACGGCTACGTCAAAACGCTCGTCTCGCTCATGACCAAGATCGGGCTCACCGTCCGCGGTCTGTACGGCGAGGGCAGTGAGGCGCTCGGCTGTATGTACCAACTGTCCAATCAGGTGACGCTCGGCATTTCGGAGAGCGACGCCATCGAAAAATTAAAGAGTGCCGTCGGGCAGATCGTCGCCAAGGAACGCGAACTGCGCAAGCAGATGGTAAACGACACCGGCGCCGACGTACGCGATAAGCTGTGGCGCTCCTACGGCACACTGCTGTACGCCCGCAAGCTCGACACCGCCGAAGCCGCACGCCTCATTTCCAACGTGCGCCTCGCCGTCTGCTGCGGGCTCATCCCCGAAGCCAAAAACGTCAATTTCACCAAGCTGTTATTCGAGATCATGCCCTCTCACATCGTCGCCCGCTTTTCCGACGCCGTCACGCCGTCGGGACGCGACGAGGCACGCGCCGCCTACATCCGCGGCGTTCTCGCATAACGCCGCTCTTTCACCGAAGGAGGTCTTACCCATGAACAACCGTTTCACCGAAAACGCCCAGACCGCGCTCAACGCCGCGTCGGATGCCGCGGGCAAATTCGGACACACCTATATCGGCAGCGAGCACGTCTTACTCGGGCTTCTGTACGTGGAAAACAGCATCGCCGCCGGGCTTCTCGCCGCCAAGGGCGTCACCTACCAGAAGACCGCCGAGATCATCGCCGAAAACGTCGGCGTCGGGGAAAAGCTGGAAGGCATCCGTCCCGAACCCACCCCGCGCGTCAGCCGTATCCTCGAAATGTCCGCCGTCGAAGCGCGGCAGACCGGACAGGCTTTCATCGGCACGGAACATATCCTCATGGCGCTTCTCAAAGAATCCGACAGCGTCGCCGTGCGCCTCTTGCGAAGCTGCGGCGTCAGCGTCGTCGATCTGTACAACGAAGCCGTCACCGCCTTGCAGACGGGTGAGGTGCCGCTCGGCAAGGGCGCTTCCTCTTCCTTTGACAAATCGTCCGGCGGTGCCGCAAAGGGCGGCAACACCCCCACCCTCAACCAGTACGGCACCGATCTGACCGCCGAAGCCGCCAAGGGCGGCATCGACCCCGTCATCGGGCGCGAGCCGGAAATGCAGCGCGTCATCCAGATCCTCTCCCGCCGCACCAAAAACAATCCCTGCCCCATCGGCGAGCCGGGCGTCGGCAAGACTGCCGTCGTCGAAGGACTCGCGCAGAAGGTCATAGAGGGAAGCGTGCCGGAAAGCCTTGCCGGAAAGCGGGTGGTCACGCTCGACCTGTCGGGCATGATCGCCGGTGCCAAGTACCGCGGCGAATTTGAGGAACGCATCAAAAACGTGATCCGCGAGGTCACCGCAGACGGCAACGTCCTCCTCTTTTTGGACGAACTTCACACCCTCATCGGTGCCGGCGGCGCAGAGGGTGCCATTGACGCGTCCAACATATTAAAGCCCTCCCTGGCAAGAGGCGAGCTGCAGCTCATCGGCGCCACCACCATCACCGAGTACCGCAAGTACATCGAGAAGGACCCCGCTCTGGAGCGCCGTTTCCAGCCCGTCACCGTGGAAGAACCCGGGGAAAAAGAGTCCATCGACATCCTCGCAGGCATCGCCCACAAGTACGAGGAACATCATAAAGTTACCATCACCCCTGAAGCCGTCGAGGCTGCGGTAAAACTGTCCGAGCGCTCCGTCACCGACCGTCGTCTGCCCGCCAAGGCCATCGATCTGATCGATGAGGCGGCAGCTGCCGTGAAGCTTCGCAGCATGCGCAAGAGAGAGGACACCACCCAGCTGGAGAACTCCATCAAGAGCTACGCCCGTCAGGTGGACGACCTCTTAAGAGCCGGCGATTTTGAACAGGCTTCCAAGCTTCACAAAGTACAGGAAGAACTGGAGCAGAAGCTGGAGAAAAAACTTGCCGCCGGCAGCACTCATCGCGGCCGCAAAGCTGCCAACGAAGACGTGGTTACCGAGGAAGACATCGCAGCTGTTGTGGCTTCCTGGACCCGCATTCCGGTGAAAAAATTTGCGGAAAAAGAGAGCGAGAAGCTCCTTAAATTAGAGAAGATCCTCCACCAGCGCGTGGTGGGTCAGAGCGAGGCAGTCACCGCCGTAGCCCGCGCTATGCGCCGCGGCCGTGTCGGCCTCCAGGACCCCAGAAGACCCATCGGATCCTTCCTGTTCTTGGGACCTACCGGCGTCGGCAAGACTGAGCTTTCCAAAGCCCTGGCAGAAGCCATGTTCGGCGATGAAAACGCCCTCATCCGCGTCGACATGTCTGAGTACATGGAGAGCCACTCCGTCTCCAAGATGATCGGTTCCCCTCCCGGCTACGTCGGCTTCGACGACGGCGGCCAGCTGTCCGAAAAAGTCCGCAGAAACCCTTACTCCGTGATCCTCTTTGACGAGATCGAGAAAGCCCATCCGGACGTTTTTAACATCCTTTTACAGGTCCTGGACGACGGCCATATCACTGACTCCAAGGGCAGAAAAGTAAGCTTTAAGAACACCGTCCTGATCATGACCTCCAACGCCGGCGCTATGCGTATCGTGGAGCCCAAGAACCTGGGCTTTGTTCAGACCAAGGACGCGAAAAAAGACTATGAAAAAATGAAGGCCGGCGTGCTGGACGAGATCAAGCGCATGTTCAAGCCCGAGTTTCTGAACCGTATCGATGAGATCATGGTGTTCCATCCCCTGACCGTGGATGACATGAAGGAGATTATCACCCTTCTGTCCAAGGATCTGGTGGGCCGCTGCCAGAAGCAGATGAACATCGAGCTGTCCATCACCCCCGCGGTAAAACAGCACATCATCGACAAGCACACGGACCTCAAGATGGGTGCAAGACCCTTAAAGCGCGCCATCCAGACCGTCATCGAAGACCCCATGGCAGAAGAAATTCTGGCCGGCCGCATCCATGCTGGTGACAAAGTTACCGTGGGCCTGAAGGACGGCAAAGTTACCTTCCGCGTGCGCAGTTAAAAAATGAAGAGATAGACTGCACGATCAGCCCGGCGCCGCCGCGGTGCAAAATCCGACAGCGGTCCGACCCCGGCACCGATGCCGGTACAAGCACCAACAACGGTCCGACCCCGACATCGGCACCGGACCCGGCCGTGCAGTCATTTAGAGGTATCCCATGGCAAAAATGAAAGCCGGAACCATATTTTACTGTCAGGAGTGCGGCTACGAATCCACCAAGTGGATGGGGCAGTGCCCGGGCTGCAGAAACTGGAATTCCTTTGTGGAGGAGCCGGTCCGCGCAGCTGCCAAAAGCGGCCCTGCGGCCGCAGCGGCTTCCCGCAACCGCACCGCCCAAGCCCCCATCGTCCTGGCAGACATCACCTCCAACGAGGAAGAACGCATCCTCTCCGGCATCGGAGAACTGGACCGCGTGCTGGGCGGCGGCATCGTCCGCGGCTCTTTGGTCTTGGTGGGCGGTGATCCCGGCATCGGCAAATCCACACTTTTACTGCAGATGTGCCGCATGCTTTCCAATCATAACAGAAAAGTTTTATACATCTCCGGTGAGGAATCCCTGCGCCAGATCAAGATGCGTGCGGAGCGTCTGGGAAGCTTCA
The DNA here is from genome assembly GCA_045598975.1 of Eubacteriales bacterium. GTDB lineage: Bacteria > Bacillota > Clostridia > Oscillospirales > CAG-382 > UMGS882. Next base: position 513 of record JAZRVE010000054.1, on the reverse strand, counting down.
GCAACACCCTGAAGCTCCTCTGTGAGACCAATCTTACCGACATCGAAAACGCCATCGCTGCGGAGGCTCCCGAGGTGGTGATCATCGATTCCATCCAGACCATGTTTCAGGAGGAGGTGGCAGCGGCCCCCGGCTCCGTGAGCCAGGTCCGCGAGTCCACCGGCGTGCTGCTTCGCGTGGCGAAGGGCACCAACACCACGATTTTTGTGGTGGGCCATGTGACCAAGGAAGGCACTGTGGCCGGCCCCCGTGTGCTGGAACACATGGTGGACACCGTCATGTACTTTGAGGGCGACCGTCACGCTTCCTACCGCATTCTCAGAAGCGTCAAGAACCGTTTCGGTTCCACCAACGAGATCGGCGTCTTTGAGATGACCCAGGAAGGCCTGATGGAGGTGGAGAACCCTTCGGAGTTTATGTTAAACGGCCGCCCCATCGGCGCCAGCGGCTCCGTGGTCAGCTGCTCCATGGAGGGCACCCGGCCGATCCTTGTGGAGATCCAAGCCCTGATCA
>JAZRVE010000053.1:0-39781 GCA_045598975.1 Eubacteriales bacterium | reverse complement strand
GCCTTTTTCGAGCTTCTTGTGCTATAATGTTCATGGGAAGTTCCTTCTTGATATGGTTTTTGGTCTTGTGATGATTCCATTATACCATATCTTGCAAGTAACTTCCTCTCTTTTTGGCTCACATCATTTTAACACATACATGATTGAAAAATGGTTCTTTTTACCCAAAAGAAGAAAAAACCTACTTTTTCTCACAAGAGAAAAGAAAGGAATTTCTTTTTTTCTCACAAGAGAAAAAAAGAGACAAAAAAAGATTGCCGGGGAGCACCCCGGTCCCCTCTCCGCAAAACGGAAAAACGTTTTGCGGAGGTGCGAGGCGCTGCCACGGCGGCATCGGTGCGAGGAAAGCACAAACTCCAAACCGTGCGGCACGGATACTTTACATGGCACAAACGGCGGCGTAGTGCCGGCTATTGATGATATGTACAAAGGGACGGGCTATACGAGATGGTATTCTATCCGGCTTCTTGCCTCTGTCCAACGCGCGGAAAGTTTCTGCAAACAAAAGATATGCGGCACGCGCTCATGGTTTTGCGCAATGCCGCCACAGTCAACGGCGGCATTGCCCCTGACCGCGGGACATTACACATAATTATACCGCGAGCTCACGCTCGCGGTATGGATACAACCGTAAAAATCAGCCGAAAACCGTTTTTTCGTCAAACCGCTTTTTTCGTCAAAAAGCAGAGATTCTCTTGACGAACACCTCGGGTGCGTGTTACAATAACGATACCGAAACAGGAAAAGAGGAACCGATATGGGACATCCGTTTGAACAGGCAAAAGAGGCAACTATCGTATATCTGGGCGGCTCCATCACGCAGGGCGCCGGCGCAAGCGACGGCAAGCACTCGTGGGTGGGACTTGTCAGCAAACAGCTCGACGAACACTTCCCCACCGCGAAGCTCCGTCACGTCAATGCAGGACTTGGCGGCACCACCTCGCAGATGGGACTTCTGCGGCTGAAAAAGCAGGTGCTCGACTGCGATCCGGACGTGGTGCTCGTGGAATTTGCCGTCAACGACTGCGATTATCGGGATGACGCGCTGACGCTCCGGTATATGGAAAGCATCGTGCGAACGCTGATGGCGCAGAAAAAAGTTCCGTACATCATATTTGTCTATACGACCGATAACGTGCTGCAAACACCGTCGACGGTACAGCATCGGCTTGCCGAAGCCTACGGCATTCCGGAGATCGATCTGAGGGCGGCGCTTATCGCCGATCCCATGTACGCAAAGGACGCAAAACCGCTGTTTGCCGACGACGTGCATCCCGCCGACGCCGGACACGCCTACTATGCCGGGATCATCGGCAAAGCCATGGAGGACGCGGCGCATTTCCGCAAGCCGACGGCTCCTGCGGCGCCGCTTTCGCCCGACAGCCGGATCTTTTACGGAAAATTCGCGGAATTCTGTACCGATGAGACGCTGACCAAAACGGGGCGCTGGTTTGCCGCCGCATCCGCCAACGCGGGCGCCGCACCGGCGGAAACGTGCTCGTGGTTAAAGAATCTGCTTCTTGTGGTGGATGAGCCGGAGGGCTTTGTCATGGGAACAGTCTGCGGCAAGGTATTCATTCCCCCGGAGGGCATGGCGAAAATAGGAAAAGAACTGTTGGTCTCCTCCGACGCGGGCGCATCGGTGCAGGGCACCTTCCACGGAAACGTGTTCGGGCTTGTGGAGTACATCGGTTTCATGTGCGGCATCCGCACGCTTGCCATTGACGGCGTTGTCGTCAACGAAAAAAGCAATTATTACAATCCCTGCATTTTCCAGCCCGCGCTCACCTATGCGACGTTCGATCTGCCGGACGGCGAGCACACCTTTACCATCACCGTCACCGGCGAAAAGTGCGCCGAAAGCCTCGGCACGCAGACCGTGCTGATGAGATATATTACGGAAGAATGAGAAACGTCCCCGACCGCAACTCGGCAAACCGAATACGAAACGGCTTTTTGAAGATGCAAAAAGGACTTGCCATACGGCAAGTCCTTTTTTGTGCGGAGATCTCACAGCCCGGGGATCAGATACCCGGCGGCGATACCGAGACAGGCGGAGATGAAAATGATAAGAATGGGGTGCGCTTTTTTGATGAGTAAAAAGCCGGCGCAGGCGAAAATGGCGAGCGAAGCGTAAAAAGGAACCGACGTCAGTACCGCCGCAGAAACGCCGTCCGGGAAAAAGACGGTCTTGCCGACCGACAGGACAGCCGCGCCGATGAGCCCGATGACGGCGGGTTTGAGCCCTTCGAGAATGCCTTTTAAGAAAAAGCTGTCTTTGGTTTTTTTGAAAAGAGAGGCGATGAGCAGGATGATGAGAAACGACGGCATCACCACGCCGAGCGTTGCGCACGCGGCACCGGGAACGCCCGCTTTGACGGTTCCGATGTAGGTGGCGATATTGATGGCGAAGGGACCGGGGGTGCTTTCGCTGACGGCGATGAAATTGACGAGTGCCTCGTTCGTCACCCAGCCCTTTGCCAGCACCTCCGACTGGATGAGCGGGAGCATGGCATAGCCGCCGCCGAAGGTGAAGAGACCGATCTTAAAGAAGGTGAAAAAAAGTTCGACAAAGATCATGAGGCTTTCCTCCCGATAAGCGCGGCGTATAGAAGTCCCGCCGCGGCACAGGCGAGGATGACGTACAGCACGCCGACGTCAAAGACGGCAACGGCAATAAACGAGAGCGCCATGACGGCGTAAGAAAAAGCCTTTTTGGGGCATTTGCGGAACATGAGAAACAGCGCCTTGAAAAGAAGCGCCAGGACTCCGGCACGGATGCCGAAAAAGGCGTACTGCACGGCTTTGACCGACTGAAAGGCGTCGAGCAGGTACGAAAGGACGGAGATGATGACGAAAGAGGGCAGGACAACGCCGAGCGTTGCGAAAAACGCGCCGAAAAAGCCGGCTGTTCGGAAACCGACGAAGGTGGCGGCGTTGATGGCGATGGGACCGGGCGTGGATTCCGCAATGGCGATGATTTGCAGCAGATCGTCGTCTGTGATCCAGCCCCGTTCTTCGACCGCCTCCCGGCGGATGAGCGGGATCATGGCATAGCCGCCGCCGAAGGTGAACGCGCCGATTTTCAAGAAGGACAGAAACAGGGAGAGGCGCAAGGGACGTTTGTCTGTCATGGGGAGCTCCTTTCCGGACGGATTCCGTATATTCGTGTTTATTGTAGCATAAATATGTGTATATTTTTACGGAATTTTGCTTCCGTGGCGTAAAATCGGAGGTGAGCCGCGCCGATCGGCAGGATAATCATAAAAATGTTACATTTTGGGGACGGTACGCTCTTGCAAAAACGTAACAAAAGCGGTATAATCTATGAGGAATAAAATCGAGATTTGTATATTTTCGGATCTTATCGTCAAAACATACGGAAAAGAGGCGAAACGTCGTGACACAGGTACAGACCGGAGAAGAAACACTGCTCGTCGGCTTTGACGTGGGCTCTACCACGGCAAAGATCGTCGTGACGGAAAACGGGCACGTTGTGCACGAAAAATACGAACGCCACTTTTCAAGAGTGCGGGAAAAGATCACGGAACTGCTCGACGGGGCGCGCTCCGTCATTCGGGATCGCTCCTTCGCGTGTGCCGTCAGCGGCTCGGCGGGGCTCGGCATCGCGTCCGCCGCCGGTATCCCCTTTGTGCAGGAGGTCTTCGCCACGGCGGAGACGGTAAGGCATTTCGCACCCGACACCGACGTCGTCATCGAGCTCGGCGGAGAGGATGCCAAGATCATCTTTTTCCGCGGAGGGCTTGACGAGCGCATGAACGGCTCATGCGCCGGCGGTACCGGGGCGTTTATCGATCAGATGGCATCCCTGCTCAACGTCACGCCGGACGAACTCGACGAGCTGTCGCTCAAAGCCGACCGCATCTACCCCATCGCCTCGCGCTGCGGGGTGTTCGCCAAGACCGACATCCAACCGCTTCTCAATCAGGGGGCGCGCAAAGAGGATGTTGCCGCCAGCATTTATCAGGCGGTCGTCGGGCAGACCGTCGCCGGACTTGCCCAGGGGCGCAAGGTCGAGGGCAACGTCATGTTCCTCGGCGGACCGTTAAGCTTCTGCAAGGGGCTTCGCCGCCGCTTCACCGAAACGCTTCATCTGGACGGAGACCATGCGCGTTTCCCGTCCTATGCCCGCACGGCGGTCGCCTACGGTGCGACGCTGTATGCGGCAAAGCAGAAGGAACGGTATACCTTTGACGGATTGAGGGAGCGTCTGGCGGCGGCAAGCGCCGAACGGACGGTCGCGACCGAGCCGCCGTTATTCGAAAACGAGGCGGAGCTTGACGCTTTTCTTTCGCGCCATACCCGCGCCGACGTCAGGCGGCAGGAGCTTTCGTCCTATACCGGACGCGCCTATCTCGGCGTCGACTGCGGCTCGACAACCACAAAGCTCGTGCTCATCGGGGAAGATAAACAGCTTTTATACAGTTATTACGATTCCAACAAGGGCAATCCCGTTTCCATCGTGCGGGAACAGCTTGGGGACATATACCGTACCTGCGGCGGACGCGTCACGCTTGCGGGGACTGCGGTCACGGGCTACGGAGAGGAACTCATCAAGCACGCCTTTCATATGGACGTGGGCGTGGTGGAAACGCTTGCCCACTTAAAGGCCGCCAAATTCTTCAATCCCGACGTTGATTTTATTTTGGATATCGGCGGGCAGGATATCAAGTGCTTCAAGGTGCGCGACGGCAACATCGACAGCATCATGCTCAACGAAGCGTGCTCGTCGGGGTGCGGCTCCTTCATCGAAACCTTTGCCAGATCCATGGGCTACGACGCCGCCGCGTTCAGCAGGCTCGGACTGCTTGCCTCGGCGCCCGTCAGCCTCGGTACGCGCTGTACCGTCTTCATGAATTCCTCCGCCAAGCAGGCGCAGAAGGACGGCGCAACGGTAAACGATATTTCCGCAGGGCTTTCGCTCAGCGTGGTGCGCAATGCGCTGTACAAGGTCATCCGTGCGGCAAGTGCGGCGGAGCTCGGAAAGAACATCGTCGTGCAGGGCGGCACCTTCCTCAACAACGCGGTCTTGCGCTGTTTTGAACGTGAGCTCGGGCATGACGTCATCCGTCCGGAGATCGCGGGACTTATGGGCGCGTTCGGCGCGGCGCTGTATGCCAAGGAGCGCGCACCGGAAAACGGCTCAACGGTCATCGACGATGCGGCGCTGGAAGCATTTACGCACACGACGGCGAGCGCCGTCTGCGGCGGCTGTACCAACAAATGCCGGCTGACGGTCAACCGTTTTTCGGACGGAGAAAAATACATATCGGGCAACAAGTGCGAAAAGGGCGCGGGAAAAGCCGGCGGGACGGCGGGCTTGCCCGATCTGCACGAATACAAGAGAACGCTTTTGCAGAAGATCGCTTCACGCACGGAAGGCGGCGAACGCGGAAGGATAGGACTGCCGCTCGCCCTCGGCATGTACGAATTACTGCCGCTGTGGCATACGGTGTTTTCGACGCTCGGCTTTTCGGTGACGGTCTCCCGTCCCTCGACGCGGGACACCTATCTGCGCGGGCAGGATAGCATTCCGTCCGACACGGCATGCTATCCGGCAAAGCTCATGCACGGACACGTCGAGGAGCTTATCGCCGACGGCGTCGACGCCGTGTTTTATCCCTGCATCAGCTACAACATGGACGAAAAGGCGGCGGAAAACCACTATAACTGCCCCGTCGTCGCGTATTACGCCGAGCTTTTGAAGGGCAACGTGGAAAATCTCGCACACGTCCGTTTTCTGTATCCGTACTGCAATATCAACGACAGACGGCAGTTGGCAAAGCAGCTCAAAAAGAGCTTGTGCGAAGCGGGCTTTGCGGTCTCCTTACGTGAAGTCTCGGCGGCGGTGAAAAAAGGCTTTGCCGCCTATGAAAACTACATGGCGGACGTCCGCAAAGCGGGCGAAGAGGCGGCGGCGTTCGCAAAAGCGACCGGCAGACGGCTTCTCATCCTTGCCGGACGCCCGTACCACGTCGATCCCGAGATCGGGCACAGCATCGACAGACTGTGCCGCACGCTCGGCTTTGTGGTGGTGAGCGAGGACAGCGTGTGGCATCTGGCAAAAAAGCATCCGCGCGTCAGCGTGCTCAACCAGTGGACGTATCACTCGCGGCTGTATCACGCGGCGCAGTACGCCGTGGAGAATGAGGGCGTCGAGCTTGTCCAGCTCGTCTCGTTCGGGTGCGGACTTGACGCCATCACGACCGACGAAGTACGGGAGATCCTCGAACGCGGCGGCAAACTGTACACGCAGATCAAAATGGACGAGATCACCAATCTCGGCGCCGTCAAGATCCGGCTTCGCAGTCTCATCGGGGCACTTGAAGAAAGGGGGAAACGCCTGTGACGAATGAGCAAAAGGATTACCCCGTTTTCTCAAAAGACATGATGGATTACACCATCCTCGTACCGACCATGCTCCCCATGCATTTCAGGATCATGACGGGCATCCTGCGTACCTTCGGGTATCATGCGGTACTGCTCGAAAATTACGATGCCTCCGTGGTGGAATACGGGCTCAAATACGTACATAACGACACCTGTTATCCGGCACTGCTCGTCATCGGGCAGATGCTGTCCGCCATCGAGAGCGGCAGGTACGACCCGCACAAGCTTGCCCTCATGATCACGCAGACGGGCGGCGGATGCCGGGCGTCCAACTATATCCATCTGCTGCGCAAGGCGCTCAAAAAGGCGGGGTACGGATATATCCCGGTCATCTCCCTCAATCTTGCGGGATTGGAAAAAGGCAGTGCCTTTCAGCTCACGCTCCCGCTCATCAAGCGCTTTCTGTACGCGGTGGTGCTCGGCGATCTGCTCATGACGCTGCGCGATCAGGTCAAACCTTACGAAAAAACCGCGGGAGACGCGGAGGCGCTTGCCGACAAGTGGGTGGAAACGCTCACCGCATATATGTCGCAGAGCGGCAGACCGCGCGGCGCCGTTATCCGTAACTACTACCGCGAGATCGTGCGTTCGTTCGCCGAAATCCCCGTGCATACCGGCGTAAAAAAGCCGCGTGTCGGCATCGTGGGCGAAATTTTCGTTAAATTTTCTCCGCTCGGCAATAATGAACTGGAACGCTTCCTCCATGAGGAAGGCGCGGAAACGGTCATGCCGGGACTGCTTGATTTCTGTATGTACGTGGTGTACAATTCCGTCGCCGAAGCGAAGCTTCTCGGGCGAAACCGTGCCAAGGGACTCGCCTACCGTGCGGTCTTGAAGGTGCTTGAAAAAGTGCAGGGAGACGAGATCGCCGCCATAAAGACGTGCGGCGACCGCTTTACGGCGCCGACGCCGTTTGAAAAGGTCATCCCCATCGCGACCGATCTTATCAGCCCGGGTGCCAAGATGGGCGAAGGGTGGCTGTTAACGAGCGAAATGGCGGAGCTCATCGAGGAGGGTGTCTGCAACATCGTCTGCGCCCAGCCGTTCGGCTGTCTGCCCAACCACATCGTCGGCAAGGGCATGATGAAGCCGCTTAAAGAAAAATACCCGGACGCCAACATCGTGGCGGTCGATTACGACGCCGGTGCGACCAAGATCAACCAGGAAAACCGTATCAAGCTCATGCTTTCCAACTGCCGCATAGCAGAGGAAGACACGTCCGGTGTTCCGGTCGCATCCGGTGTATAAGAAAAAACGGTCAAAAAGGAGGAATCGTTTTGATCACCTTGCTCAGCCGATTATTTATCAAAAATCATGAAAACTACGCCGATGCCTCCGTTCGCTCCGCCTACGGCGTTCTGTGCGGCATCTGCGGGATCTTGCTCAACGTTATTCTGTTTGCCGTCAAGTTTTTCGCAGGGCTCATCAGCCGCTCCGTCGCCGTGACGGCGGACGCCTTCAACAACCTGTCCGACGCCGGTTCGTCGGTCATCACGCTCATCGGCTTCAAGCTTGCGGCGCAGAAGCCGGACGAAGAGCATCCCTTCGGGCACGGACGGTTCGAGTACGTGTCGGGGCTCGTCGTGTCGCTCGCTATCCTGCTCATGGGCTTCGAGCTTGCCAAAAGCTCGTTTGACAAGATCCTGCACCCGGAGGACGTCGAAAAGAATTATCTTGTGCTCGGAATTTTAGTCGTATCGGTGGCGGTCAAAGCGTATATGTCGCTCTACAACCGCTCGATCGGCAAAAAGATACGCTCCTCCGCCATGCTCGCCACGGCGACGGACAGCCTTTCGGATGTCGTCGCGACGACGGTGGTCATTCTTTCGACGGTCGTTTCCTACGTCACCTCGTGGCGCATCGACGGATACTGCGGACTTGCCGTGGCGCTGTTCATCTGCTACGCCGGCTTCAACGCCGCCAAGGAGACCATAAGCCCGCTTCTCGGACAGCCGCCGGAAAAAGAATTTGTGGAGGACATCCAACACATCGTCATGTCCTACCCGCAGGTATTGGGCATCCATGATCTCGTGGTGCATGACTACGGTCCGGGACGTGTGATGGTGTCCCTGCACGCCGAGGTGGACGAAAAGGCGGACATCCGGGACACCCATGACTGTATCGACAACATCGAACGCAATCTCAAAGAAAAGCTCGGATGCGCAGCCGTCATTCACATGGACCCCATCGCGGCGGATGACGAGGAAACCAAGGCGTACAAAGACGACGTAACGGCGTTTGTCAGAGAAAAATTCGGAGAAGACGTGACGGTACACGACTTCCGTTTGGTCAAGGGACCGACGCATACCAATCTGATTTTCGACGTCGTCCTCCCGTACCGTCTGAAACTGTCGGACGAGACCGTCAAAAACGAGCTCCGCTCATACGCATCGGCCATGGAAGGAACGGTCTTCGCAGTGGTGACGGTCGAGCGGAGTTACGTGTGAAGGGATTGGATCACGGTGAAAAAACAGAATAAAACAGCCGAGACCAACTGCGAAAGCTGTGCCTACTACAACTACGACGACGAGACGGGGCTATACGTCTGCGCGATGGCGCTCGACGAGGATGAAATGATACAGTTTTTGCGGGGAAAATTCTACGCATGCCCGTACTACCGCCTGTATGACGAGTACGCCATCGTGAGAAAGCAGAACTGAAAGGGGCACGGAGGATGGAAAACAGCGGCTACGGCGAATATCTGTCGGGCGCTTACGACGCGCTCAACGGGGACGTGGATTACGGGGCGTTCGCCTCGTATTACGAGGCGTGCTTCGCCCGGTATGCAAACGGAAAAAAGATAAAGAATATATGTGAAATGGCGTGCGGAAGCGGCAGTATGGCGCTGGAACTGCGAAGAAAGGATTACCGCGTCATGGCGTTCGATCTGTCGGAGGATATGTTAGTCATCGCCGACAAAAAGGCACACGATGCGGGCTTTGACGATATCCGCTTCACCTGTCAGGATCTGACTTCGTTTCAGGTGTACACCAAAGCCGACGCCTGCCTCTGTATGTCCGACAGTTTCAACTGCCTGTCAAGCGCGCAGGCGCTCGGAGACGCCTTTGTCCGCACGCACGAGGCACTTTCCCCCGGCGGGCTGTTTCTGTTTGATATCAACACGAGACGGAAGTTCGAAAAGGTGTACGCCGACAACGCCTACATTCTGGAAGACGAGCACGTCCTTCTCGCGTGGCAGAACGAATACCGTGCCTCGACCGGACGGTGCGATCTGTACCTCACCTTCTTTTTCGAGGAGGCAGACGGACGCTATACGCGCCGGGAAGAGCACATAAAGCAGAAAATGTTCCCTGCAAAGACCGTTTTGCGCCTTTTGGACAAGGCGTCCTTCGACGTGCTTGACGTGTGGGGCGATACGGCGTTTGCCAAAAAGGGAAACGAAAACGAGGACGACAAGCTGTATTTTATCTGCCGGAGCCGGGCGTAAGCTGCTTGCGACACCGACGGATAAAAACGGAAAGGAATGGACAAAACATGCTCGGCAATACCGTCACGCGCGCCATGACCACCTGCGGCAATGCGCGTATACTGCTCATCAATTCGCGGGAAATGGTCAACGACGCGATCTCCTGTCATCATCTGTCACCGACTGCGGCGGCGGCGCTCGGACGGACGCTGTCGGCGGCGTCGCTTATGGGAACGCTTCTCAAAGACAAGGACGCTTCGATCACGGTCTCCTTCGACGGCGACGGCGTCTGCGGCAAGGTGCTTGCCGTCGCCGATTATTTCGGCAACGTCAAGGGATACGTGCAGTATCCGCAGGCGGACCTGCCCAAAAACGACAAGGGCAAGCTCGACGTGGCGGGCGCCGTGGGCAAAGGGCTTCTGTACGTCATCCGCGACGAGGGCGAAAAGGAGCCGCACATCGGCTCGGTGCCCATCGTGTCCGGCGAGATCGCCGAGGACATCACCGAATATTTCGCCCGCAGTGAGCAGATCCCGACGGTGTGCGCGCTCGGCGTGCTGATCGGCACCGATCATACCTGCCTCTGCGCCGGCGGCTTTCTCATCCAGCTCTTGCCCGGTGCGGACGACGATTTCATTACCCGTTTAGAGGCGCGTCTGCCGCTCATCCCACCGATCTCCACGCTCTTTTCGACGGGTAAGACAAACGAAGAATATATGAAGGACATTCTCGGCGACATCGCCTTCGACCTGTTTGACGAAACGGACGTGTCGTACCACTGCGACTGCTCGCGCGACCGCGTGGAGCGGGCACTTGTCAGCATCGGCGAAAAGGAGCTTGCCGAAATGCTCGACGAAGGAAAAGAGATCACGGTGGACTGCCAGTTCTGCGACAAGACCTACACGTTTTCGCCCACCGATCTCAAAGCACTCATCAAAAGGACAAAAAAGCATCATGAACACGAAGATCAATAAACCGGGGGAAAACACGGCGGACCTCGCCGTGCAGGAACGCTACGGCGAACGTGTGCGGGCGTATACGCGGGCACTCGGGGAAAAGCTCGGGCGGGACGTGTACGTGTACATCAAGACGTTCGGCTGTCAGCAGAACGAGGCGGACAGCGAACGGCTTCTCGGCACGGCGCTGACGCTCGGATACAAGCAGACCGACGCACCGGAAAACGCCGATCTTATCATCTACAACACCTGCGCCGTGCGGGAGCACGCCGAACTGCGCGCCCTGTCGGGAGCGGGCGAACTCAAACATTACAAAGAGAAGAATCCCCATCTGCTCGTGGGCTTATGGGGCTGCATGGTCAGCCAAGAGCACCGCGTATCGGACGTACGCAACCGCTACCCGCAGGTGGATTTCGTGGCGGGAACCAATATGCTGCACCGGCTTCCCGAAATCCTGTGCGACGTGACGGAAAACAAGCGGCGCCGCTACTACGTGGACGGTGAAACGGAAAACGAGATCGTCGAAGGGGTGCCGGTCAAGCGCACAAGCGATATCAAGGCGTGGCTTTCGGTCATGTACGGGTGCGACAATTTCTGCACCTACTGCGTGGTGCCGCACGTGCGCGGCAGAGAGACAAGCCGGAAAAGCGCGGACGTGTGGCGGGAAGCGGAGGCGCTTGTCGATGCGGGCTACCGGGAGATCACCCTGCTCGGGCAGAACGTCAATTCCTACGGAAAAGGCACGGGAGAGGGTGTATCGTTTGCAAAGCTTCTTGATAAAACGGCGTCGTTTGACGGAGACTATATCGTGCGGTTCATGACGTCGCACCCCAAAGACGTGTCGGACGAGCTGATCGACGTCATAAAGAACAATCCCAAGGTGGAGCGGCATTTTCACCTGCCCTTGCAATCGGGCAGCGACGAGATCCTTCGCCTCATGAACCGACACTATACGCTGGAAAAATATCTTGCCGTCGCGGAAAAGTTGAAAAAAGCGGTGCCGGATATCGCCCTTACGACGGATATCATCGTAGGCTTCCCGGGCGAGACGGAAAAGGATTTTGAAAAAACGCTCGACGTTGTCGAAAAAATCGGCTTCGATTCGCTGTACGCCTTCATTTTCTCGCCGCGCAAGGGCACGCCGGCATACGACAGAGAGGATACGACGAGCGCCCGGGAAAAAACCGAGCGCATGGCGAGACTGCTTTCGCTGCACCGCGAAAAGGCGACGGCGCTCAATCAGGGGTATATCGGGAAAACGGTGCGCGTGCTGTGCGAAACGTGCGGCGTCCCCGAAAACGGAGACTATGCGGGGCGCACCTCGCAGAACAAGCTCGTGCGGTTTTGTTCCCCGACGGAAACGCCGCTGTACGGGCGTTTCGTGAACGTAAGCGTGGAAAAAGCGGGCGAAGCCCAGCTTTTCGGAAAAATAAAGACGGAATAAGAACGGAATAAGAACGGAACAAGAAAGGAAATCAAAAAATGGATCAGGACGCGATTTTGGATATTGCAAGACAGCTCGGCGAAGCACTCAAAGAAAGTACGGAGTATGCGAATTTCATCCGCACGCGTGACGATATGCGTGCCAACGCTTCTCTCAAAGAAAAGATTGATGAATTCAAGGTGCAGAAGACGCTTCTCGACATCGAAAAAGAAAAGAGCGACGCTGACGATCACGTTCTCGACATCGTGCAGTCACGCGTCGAGACGCTCTACAAGGAGATCATGGACGTGCCGGAAATGAAGGCGTATTCCCGGGCGGAGGAAGACCTGAATCTGCTCATGACGGCGGTCAACATGACCATCTCCTCCTACGTGGGAGAGGAGGAATATACGGCAGAGGGCGAAGGTGCGGCTTGTACGCACGATTGCTCGCACTGCCATGCCGACTGCGCTTCTCACGAGGAATAAACACGCAAATTTGACGGAAAGGGCGTGACGCCATGCCGTATACCCCGATGATGCTTCAATATTTTGAAGTGAAGGAACAATATAAGGATCATCTGCTGTTTTACCGGATCGGCGATTTTTATGAGATGTTCTTCGACGACGCCAAATGCGCGTCGGAGGAACTCGGGCTGACGCTGACGGGCAAGGACTGCGGCATGGAAGACCGTGCGCCCATGTGCGGCGTGCCGTTCCACAGCGCCGACAGCTATATCGCACGGCTGGTCGCCAAAGGCTACAAGGTCGCCATCTGCGAACAGACGGAGGACCCGGCGACCGCCAAGGGGCTTGTCAAACGCGAGGTCATCCGCGTCATCACGCCCGGCACCGTGACCGACGGGCGGATGTTGCCCGACAAGACAAACAACTACCTTGCCGCCGTCTGCCTTGACGGCGACACGGCGGGACTCTGCTTTGCCGATATTTCCACCGGCAAGGTGTACGCCACCCAGATCGCGGATGACGACACCGAAAAGTGCATTCTCAACGAGCTTGCCGCTTTTTCGCCCAAGGAGGTCATCCTCAACGAAAAGCGGGAGCATATCGGGACGATCTACGCCTACGTGCGGCAGATGCTCGGCGCCTTTTTCGACGACACGCGCACCGATACCTTTTCCGCCGAAACCTATACGGCCGTCACCGAACGCTTCGGAACGGACGTTTTCCAGAACAGCAGTTTAGACAAGGACGCACCCGTCATAAGAGCGATCGGCGCTCTGATCGGATACGTGAAAGAGACGCAGAAGATGGATCTTTCCTATATGGACGCACTGGAATACTACACCGACGAGCGGTATCTGGGACTGGACGTCAACACGCGCCGCAGTCTGGAACTGTGCGAGACCATGCGTGCCAAAGACCGCAAGGGCTCGCTTCTGTGGGTGCTTGACAGGGCGAAGACCGCCATGGGCTCGCGGCTACTGCGCAAATGGATCGAACAGCCGCTTTTAGACGTCAATGCCATCACAAAACGTCAGGACGCCGTCGAAGAACTCGTCGGTGCGTACATCGAGCGGGAGGAATTGCAGAATCTGCTGTCGGGCGTCAACGATCTCGAACGCCTCATGACGCGCATCGTGTACAACACCTGCGGCGGCAAGGATATGCGGGCACTGTATAACACCGTTTCGGTCCTACGCCCCATAAAGGATCAGATGGCGCGTCTTTCGTCGGCGGAACTGCGCACACTGTGCGAAAAACTGGACGTGTTGGACGATATCGGCGACTATATAGATAAAGTATTAGTGGAGGACCCGCCGTTTTCCGTGCGTGAGGGCGGCTTTATCCGCCGCGGCTTTTCGCCCGAGGTGGACGAGCTCGCTTCCTTCAAGGAGGACGGTGCCAAATATCTTGCCGCCATCGAGCAGACCGAGCGGGAAAAGACCGGCATCAAGACGCTGAAAGTCGGCTATAACCGCGTGTTCGGATATTATCTGGAAGTGACCAATTCCTACAAGGAGCTCGTGCCGGAGACCTACATACGCAAGCAGACGCTCACCGGTGCGGAGCGCTTCATCACGCAGGAATTAAAGGAACTGGAAGCCAAGATCCTCGGCGCCAACGATAAGCTGTGCGCGCTGGAATACACGCTGTTTCAGGAACTGCGCACCTACGTGGCGGACAACGTGCACCGTGTCAAGAAGACCGCCGATATTCTGGCACGGCTCGACGTGTACGCATCGCTCGCCGACGTCGCTTCCCGGAACAACTATTGCCGCCCGGAGGTGGACAATTCCGACGTCATCGACATCCGCGACGGCAGACACCCGGTGGTGGAGCAATATCTCAAAAAGGAAATGTTCGTCCCCAACGACACCGTATTTGACAACGGCAACCGGCTCATGCTCATCACCGGTCCCAATATGGCGGGCAAATCGACCTATATGCGGCAGACGGCGCTCATCATCATATTGGCGCAGATCGGCTCATTCGTGCCGGCAAAAAGCGCCCGCATCGGCATCGTGGACAAACTGTTCACGCGTATCGGAGCATCGGACGACCTTGCCGCCGGGCAGTCGACCTTCATGCTGGAAATGATGGAATGCGCCTATATTCTCAAAAATGCCACGGTCAAGAGCTTTATCATCTACGACGAGATCGGCAGAGGTACCTCCACCTACGACGGCATGAGCATCGCCCGTGCCATCATCGAATACACCGTCAGCAAAAAGCTCGGCGCCAAGACCATGTTCGCGACGCATTACCACGAGCTGACCGAGCTGGAGGACACCTGCCGCGGCGTCGTCAACTACAACATCGTTGCCAAAAAGCGCGGGAACGATCTCATTTTCTTACGTAAGATCGTGCGCGGTGCGACGGACGACAGCTACGGCATCGAGGTGGCGCGTCTTGCGGGCGTGCCGGACGAGGTGGTAAAAAGAGCGGACAAGATCCTTGCCGAGATCGACCGGCACGAAAGTGTGACGCCGCAGAAGTCGCTTTTGCCGAAAGAGAGCACGCAAAGCGGCATGATGAGCATGAGCCTTGACAGTATGCTGTACGAGCAGGTGTGCGAAAGCATCAAAAAGACGGATGTCAACACACTTTCGCCGCTGGAAGCGCTGACAAAGCTGTACGAACTGAAAAAAACACTTGAAAATTGCGAATAATGGGTGTATAATAAAGAAAAAATGACAAAAGGGGGAAATCTTTCGTGGACATACCGGGGCGAAGTAGAACAACCGAACAACATCCGAACACCGCGTATGGGGCGAAAGACAGACGTTCCCATTCCTTTTTGCGTGCATAAAAGCCGGAAAAACGGAGATATGAGCGGTGTGCGGAGGCATGCCGCTTTTTGTTCCGACGGCATATAGCTGTTCTGCTTTCCTAAAAATCAAATTAGGAAAGGACAGAAAAAACATGACTAACGAAACCGAAGTTACAGAAGCAAAAGAGCAGTTGACCGCTCTGTTAGAACAACGCAACTATCGGGAAATGCGTACCCTTCTCGAAGATATGGCGGAAGCCGACATAGCGGAATTTCTGGAAGAACTGCCGATGGAAAAGGCAATGCCGGTCTTCCGTTCGCTTTCCAAGGAAAAATCCGTAGACGTATTCAGTTATTTCGAGCCGGAAACGCAGGAAAATTTCATCCGCTCCATCACGGATGAGGAAATCGTGCGCATCGTCGAAGAACTGAGCGTCGATGACGCGGTGGACATGCTGGAAGAAATGCCGGCGACTATCGTCAAAAAGGTGTTGAGGATGGCAAGTCCCGACACCCGCAAGACCATCAACCAATTTCTCAATTATCCGGAGGATTCCGTCGGCAGTATCATGACCGCCGAGTACACCGACCTGCGCGGAGACATGACCGTCGGGGAGGCGATCCGCTATATCCGAGACATTTCCGACGAAAAGGAAACCATCTATACCTGTTATATCATCAGTCCTTCCCGCGTGTTGGAGGGCGTGATCGAACTGCGTGACATTCTGTGCTGTAAGGAAGACAGCACCGTTATTTCCGAGATCATGGACACCAACGTCACCAAGATCACCACCACCGAGCATCAGGAGGAAGCGGCAACGCTGTGTTCCAAATACGACTTATACGCGCTTCCGGTCGTGGACACGGAAAACCGGCTCGTCGGCATCGTTACCGTCGACGACGTCGTGGACGTCATCGAAGAAGAGGCGACCAAGGATATCGAGCAGATGGCGGCTATGCAGCCGTTGGAAACGCCGTACCTCAAAACGGGAGTTTTCACCATTGTCAAGAAGCGTATCGTGTGGCTTCTCGTGCTCATGGTCGCCGGCACCATCACCGGCAGTCTGCTCGGACGGTTTGAGGACACCATCGCGGCGATCCCGTTACTCGTCACCTTTATGCCCATGATATTCGACACCGGCGGTAACAGCGGTTCCCAATCGAGCACGACGGTCATCCGCGGACTGACGACGGGGGAACTGGAATGCAAGGACGTATGGAAGATCTTATGGAAGGAACTGCGGGTGGCGGCGGTGGTCGGCGTCTTATTTGCCGGCATCAATTTCGGACGGGTGGTCTTACTTACGAACGATCCCGACCGCATCGTCATCGCGCTTGTGGTATCGCTTGCCATGTTTTTCACCATCATTATCGCCAAGGCGCTCGGTGCGATCTTACCGGTCCTTGCGCAGAAGCTTCATTTTGATCCGACCGTCATGGCGGCGCCTATGATCACCACGGCTGTGGACGTATGTGCCATGCTTGTGTACTTCGGGCTTGCCATGAAGATGCTGGCGTTCAGGTTCTGATGTATTTTTTGTCGCGCCGCCATAAATGGCGGCGCGGGGAAACGTTTTACTTTTTTTCTCGCAAGAGAAAAAAAGTTAACAAAAAAAGATTGCCGGGGAGCACCCCGGACTCCCTTACGTCGCAAATGCCGACTGCGCGCGGAGCGCTCCGTCGGGAGATTTGCGACGGAGCAAGCCTTTGCCGCAGTATCACCGATTACGCCATACGAAAAACCGAGCCTCGCGGCTCGGTTATGTTTTTATTGTGCAAACGGCAGGGCTACTTCCGGATACTCACGATTTGCGGAAAAGGATGATGCGGTTAAATACGTCTCTATCCTACTTTCTGCCTCTGTCCGACGCGCGGAAAGTATCCGTAAACCAAAAACATTCGGCACGCGTTATGGCAGTGACGTCCCCTGACTGCGGGACACCGTGACTGTTGTTTTTGCTCGCTCTCGCTCGCGGATTGATTATCCGAGGAACTTTTTCTGCAATTCCTCGTCGATGAAGAAATTGACGAGAAGGTCGAAATCCTCTCCCATAATGCTCTGCATCTTGGAGACAAATTTTGAAATCTCATCGTTTCCCATGGTTTTTACGATAGCTTTGACCTCCTCCACCTCATCCGCACAGACCCTCTGCACGGACTTCGACGTGAGTTCCAGCCCGTCGGAATCGGCTGCCTCCAACGCTATTGTCATGGCACTCCGAATGATTTTGCAGATATTCTGCCCTGTTTTTGTGAGCTCGTGCTGCCATTTCTTAGGATCAAGTTCTATATCTTTCGCCCGTTGGATCGCCGCGATGAGCTCCGGATCGTTGGGATTGACGGGGATCTCCTTGAACACGGCGTAATACGTCGTGTCGGCGGTGATGGCACGGCTGTCGGGATCGACCTTACTGCCGCCGTTTGTCAGCGACCAGTACAGGAAATTATAACCGGCTTTATACGGATCGGACGGACAGTCCGCCGTCTTGCCCTCTTCGATGACGGAGGTCTTGACGGTATTGCCGTCCACCTTGAATATAACGGTATAGGTCTTCTTCTGCGGCTCGGGGGCTTTGGTATACACCGCGTAGAAGGTCGTGTTGCCCGTGATGCGGTGCGCGGATACCGTCACAGCTTCGCCGCCGTTTGTAAGCGACCAGTGCGAGAAGGTATAGCCTTCCTTTTTCGGTGCCGTCGGTGCCGGGATCGTCTCGCCTTCCGCTACCGTTTTGGGCGTTCCGACCGTTTGACCGTCCGCCTTGAAGGTGACGGTAAACAACTGCTTATACACGGCAAAGAAGATGGTGTCGCCCGTTACGGTCACACTCGAAACCGTGACCTCTGCGCCGCCGGAAGTGTGTGACCAGTGGCTGAACGCATATCCCGCAAGGCTCGGTGCCGACGGTGCGCTCGCCGTCTGTCCGTGTTTCACGGTCTGCGTCTTTACGGTACTGCCGTCCGCCATGAAGGTGACGGTATACTCGTTTGCGGTATAGACGGCGTAAAACGTGACGTCTGCCGTGACGGCGCAGCCTGCCGGATCGGTCTTACCGCCGCCGCTCGTCAGCGACCAGTGCGAGAAGGTACAGCCTTCTTTTTTGGGTGCCGACGGTGCGCCTGCGGTCTGTCCGTATTTGACGGTCTGCGTCTTTACGGTACCGCCGTCCGCCTTGAAGGTGACGGTATACTCGTTTACGGTATAGACGGCGTAGAACGTGACGTCTGCCGTGACGGTGTATCCTGCCGGATCGGTTTTACTGCCGCCGCTTGTCAGCGACCAGTGCGAGAAGGTATATCCTTCTTTTTTGCCTGCCGACGGTACGGAGGGCTTATCCCCGTAATCGACCGTCTGCGTGGAGACCGTCTTGCCGTCCGCCGTAAATACAACGGTATAGTGAAGCTTTTCAAACACCGCGTAGAACGTCGTATCGGCTTCGATCTTGGTCTGATATACGTCTGCGGCGCCGCCGTTCTGCGTCATTGACCAGTGTAAGAAGACGTAGCCCGGTTCGCTCTGCACGGCAGGCGGCTGTGCCGTCTTGCCTTCCTCGACCTGCGAGGTCTTTTCGATCTTTCCGTTTACCGAAAACCGTACGGTATAGGTCACGACCTGCGGATCGGGGTCTTTTTCATACACGGCGTAGAAGGTCGTGTTGCCCGTGATGCGGTAAGAGGAGACCGTAACGGCCGCTCCGCCTGCCGACAGCGACCAGCAGGAGAAGGTATAGCCTTCTTTTTTCGGTGCCGCCGGTGCCGACACGGTTTCTTCATACGAAACGGTCGACGAAGAGACGGTACTGCCGTCCGCGACAAAGGTAACGGTGTACTGATTCTTGGTATAAACGGCGTAGAAGACGGTTTCCTTCGTGATTGCCGTACCGGCGACGTTCACCGACGCACCGCCCTCCGAAAGAGACCAATGCGAGAAGGCAAAGCCCTCTTTTGCCGGTGCCGAGGGTGCCGATGCCGTCTTTCCGTATTCGACCGTCACGGTCTTTACCGGCTGACCGACGGCGACAAAGGTAACGGCGCAGGTATTACGCGTGTACACCGCATAAAAGACGGTGTCGGCTTTAACGGCGTACGAGCCGACTTCCACGGCACTGCCGCCGTCTGTCAGCGACCAGTGCGAGAAGGTATAGCCTTCCTTTTTCGGTGCCGACGGCGCCGATGCCGTTTTTTCATAGGTAACGGTCTGCGGCGTCCCGACTGTGGCACCGTCCGCCTTGAAGGTCACGGCGTAGGAATTGATGCCGTAAACCGCGTAGAACGTGGTTGCCTTGGTGATGACCACCCCGGCAGGGCTGACCGGCGAGCCGTCCTTCGAAAGAGACCAGTGCCGGAAGGTATAGCCGGGTTTTTCGGGCGCATTCGGAACTTTGGAGACCTTTTTGTTGGCGTCGACCGTTTCCAATCCAACGATCATATCTTCGGCAAGGAAGGTGACCGGGAAGGAGGTGTCAACGTCACCGCCGCCTCCACCTCCACCGCCGCCTCCACCGCCGCCGGTCGTGCCGGCGTTCGGTGCCGCGACGAAGATCGCTTCAAAGACTACGTCCTGCGTGATGGGATAGGTGGCAAAGGTCGCCGCGTCGAACGTCGAAGTCGTGCCCTGCAAAGCCCAGCCCTTGAAGGTAAAACCGATGCGCTCCGGCGCTTCGGGACAGGCGGCAAAGCCGCCGACCTCGACCGTCTGCTTGGAGAAGCAAAGTGTGCCCGCCATAAAGGAAACGGTATACTTAGGCGTTTCAAAAACGGCGTACAGCGTGGTATCCTTGGTAAACAGATCGGAGGACGACACCGGAATATTCTCCGTTGCCGACGTCGACCAGCCGGCGAAAGCGAGTCCCTCCGGCGTCGTGCGCGGCACCGGCAGAGACGCTATGGTGCCGCCGATCTGCACCTTGCGGACTTCTTCCACCGTCCCGCCGTTCATGAAGGTGACGGTGCACATCATGGCTGCCACCCGTTCGGAAAGGGGTGCCACCGTTTGCGCCAGTTCAAAGCGCTTGATAGGCTCCGTCGCACGGAAGGTATCGCCTTCCTCCAACGGCATGAGCGCATTCTTGACGATGAGCTCGACCGAATCGCGTGCCCAGTCGCTTACCGCGTCGCTGATGTTCACGGGGATGGGCAGGTCGTACGGCTCAATGATACGGCAGAGGATGATACAGACCTCTTCCCTGCTGATATTATCGTCCGGACGGAAGAAACCGGTGTCGCCGTCCCCCTTGACGTAGCCTGCCTTCTGTGCCGCCAATACGTACGGCATATACCATTCGGCTGTGTCAAGATCAGGATAGCCCGGTACGCCTTCGGCGTCGTTGTAACCGAAGGTCAGGTTGATCATCTTGCACATCTCGGCGCGCGTCAGGCATCCGTTCGGCTGAAACGTACCGTCCGGGTAGCCGTTGAGCACGCCGTTGGCGACAAGCTTATAGACAGCGTCCTTGTAGACGGCATTCTCGTCTATGTCCGAAAACGTGACGGGGGCTGCCGTCAGCCCTTCTGCCATGGAGACAAGGCTCAACAGTGTCATAAGAAGCGCGGTACCGATACCGAGCCATATCTTCTTATACAATTTCATCGTGATTTCTCCGTTTGATAGAATGTGGCAGGCATCACTGCCTGCCACAAGCAATTAGTTGTTACTCTTTACTCTTTTTAAAAGGGACTGACATCCGTGACCGGGATGAAGAAGCTTCTCGTCACGGTGACGATGATATCATCGCCAAAGCTCTTGGTGATGGTGTCCGCACCGTTCATGATGCGATCGGCAACGGTATCAGCCGTGTAGCCCGGATCCTCTTTGAAGAGCTGGCGGAGAGCTTCCTTGCCCTTTTCGTACTCTTCATCGTCGTATACACGGTTGAAGGCACTTGCCGCGAGCAGATCGAGGATTTTTTCGAGTCTTGCGTCGATCTTGGCTTCCGCCCTGGTGTAGTAGGAGCCGATCGTACCGTTGTTGATGATCTTTTCGATATACTTGTTGTCCAAGACCTTATCAAAATAAGCATCCAGACCGTACTTGTGGAGGTATGCACGGAGTTCGGGATCGGTCTCAAGCTGTTCCACAAGCGCTTTGAGGTTGCTCGGGACTCCCGTCTGTGCGAATTTCACAACGAGGTGACGGACAAGATTTGCTACTTCGAGAACGTGTGCTTCGAGGTAATCGTAAACAAGTTCACGGTCTTCTTCCGCAACGTTTGCGTCATTGTAGAACCACTGGATCAGGTCGTCCGTTACCACCGAGAAGGCTTCGAGCATGGTGTAATACTCCTCGAAGGGCTTGATAGCGTAGCCGCTCATGGGATCGATGTATCCATTGTCCGAGCCGTCGAGCCATGCGGAAATATCCAGATATTCGTCAAATGCCGGGATATACGGATTGCGCTGATAGTACTTGTAAAGTCTCTTGATCTTGTCTTCCGTCAGATTCTGCAACGCCGGATACTTGGTCTTGAGCTTTTCGGCAAACGCAAACGTTTTTGCTATGAATCCGGCTTCGTCATCGACAAGTCCCTTCATATCCGAAGCAAACCTGAATGCCGGTACCAGAACGTCGCTGATGGGGTTGAGGTCGATCTGGACGCCGGAGCCGATGTGGTAAACGCCTTCGGCGTCGGCTTCCGCGTTATCCATAGCCGCCTTGAATTCGTCCATGTAACCGTTGTAGATGCGGTCGAAGACCACCTTGATATCTTCCTTCGGAATATAGGTGGCAGCGCTGCCGAGCCTGCTTAATTTGGGTTCGAACTTCTGCCATACCTTTTCGAAGGAGTAGTCACCCAGCTTACTGTAAATCGGGTAGAACATGAAGAGTCTGTCCTGGGTGACGGTGACTTCTTCCTTGTTTTCCAACTCGTAGATGAGCTGATTGATATACATGATCTGCGTGTTGGTTCCGCTGTGTCCGAGGACGGCGGCGATCTGTGCGAGCGTCGAACCGCTGAGGCTCGAGCAGAGGACGTTGACGATGTTGTTCATCTTAGCCGGATCTTCAAGCAGGAGATCGATCATGTTGCTGACCATATCTTCCGTGAAGACGCTGCCCGGTTTGACGAACTTGCCGAGGATATCCTCGACCAGCGTGCGCAGTGCCAGCATGATGTCGTCGTCGATGAGATCGGCAACGGCGTCGATGATGTCGTTACGCAGGGATTCGGGCATGTTGACGAATTCGTTCACGAAAACGTTGTAGTTTTCAAGGGAATCCACGTATGCGGTGATGATGCCGCGATACGAAGATCCGGCGCTTGTTGCGATATCCTTGAGGATCAGGTTGCCGGCGCCCCTGATGACGTCCTTGACGTTATCGTTGGTTTTGAGATCGCTGACGTTTGCACAGATAATGTCTGCCACCGTGTAGGCAAAGGCAGCCTTGGCTTCGGGTGCCGCGAAGGCAGACTCAACGTAGGTGTCGATGAACGTGTTGCGCAGCGATGCGACGTTCTCCAATGCGCTGACAATGTCTTCTTCCTTGCCGCTCACCGTAACGGTGATGGGCGTGGTGCCGACGGTGATGCCGCCGTTTTCCACAGCACTTGCAAGATCGGATGCCGAGAGGCTGTCAACAAGTTCCAGATACGGCGATCCGACGCCGAGCTCGTCACGGATAAGATTCTTGACAAGGTCGATAACCGTCGTGCTGCCGTTTCTGATCATATCGGCTACCGTTGCCTTTGCGATGTCCTCGTTTGCTTCAAGTAAGGACACAAGTTCCGTCCTGAAACTGTCGAATTCATCTTTTGCCAGCAGACGGGCGATAGCCTTTGCCTTGTTCTCGTCAACATTGTTGTTGAGGAATGAAGCAAGCTGATCTTTGTAATCCGAAAGGTGTGCGGTGATGTAATCGATGATGTAGTTGCTGAACGGAGCCGATGCCGACGGGTTGGTATCCAGTGCCGTCTGTTCAGCGGCTATACGGTCGATGATGAAGTTTGCAACAACTGAGTCGAGAGAGGACTTCTTGGTCGGCGATTCAGCGCGGATTTCATCCAGAACGGCGTTGATGATGTCCTTGATCTCCGCCTTGCCTTCGGGCGTTGCGCACTTCATGCTGACGTACGCTTTGAGAGCGGCGATGAAGAAGTTCTTATCGCTTGTGATGAGCGTAAGGAGCGTCGGTTTGATGCCGTTGACAAAGGCGGTTGCGCTTTCGGATGCCAAGACCTGGTTGAAAGCTTCCGTCATGGCGGGAACCATCTGTACCTTCTTGGCAGGCGTCATGGTGTTGATGTGGTCGCGGATATACCTCTTGACTTCACTATCGTCGTCGTCGACGGTGGAGGAAACGAAATCCCAGATCATTTCTTCGATGCCGCCCTTGCCGAGCACTTCGACGAGGTAGATATAGCGGTGGACGTTGGCAATGTTGCCGTCGAGATCGATAAGACCGCGTGCGGCAAGCTTCTCGTAGAGCTTATCCTTGACGAAGTGATTGTAGTCCCAGCAGATGCCGGATTCATTCGTGAAGATAGCATCCTTTGCCGAGTCGATCACACGGGTAAGATCATTATAATAGAAGGAGATCGGAAGATCGTATTCGTTGGAAATCTTGGGTACCTTGACGCGGATCTCGATCTGCTTGACGTTCATGTAAACGTCGAGATCGCTCGTTACGGCTGCGTCGGGATCGTATTTTGCCCAATCGCCGCCTTCAACGATAAACCAGCCTTCGGAGATCTCGTGCGTGTAGTCATCCGTGTAGACCGAGGAGAGAGACGGACCCTTGAAGTATCCTTCGTATGCATAGAGTTCCGGAATCTCGGACGGATCGATCGATTCACCGGACTTGACGGTGACGCTGTTGAGGAGCTGATCCTCCGGATCCAGGACAAGGTCGAAGAACCGGACGGTGTAAACGGTATCGAAGACGGCAACGAAGTTGGTGTCTTCGGTGATCGCGTAGGAAGCGGGATCAACTTCCGTATCCTCATCGCCTTCCACTGCCCAGTATGCGAACACCTTGTGAGGATCGGACGAGGTCGGATCGGTCGGAATGTTGGTCGGATAGCAGCCGTAGTCGATGGTGTCGGTGTAAGCCGTCAGCTCGGAGCCTTCCGAGAAGAACTTGACGGTGAACTGATCCGGCGTGAAGACTGCGTACAGTTTCAGACCGTCTGCCGTGATTGCCGGCGTGCCGTAATCCGTACCGCCGATGGTTGCCGACCAGTGAGAGAAGGTGTGACCGGGTTTGGTCGGATCGGACGAGGGCAGATTCAGCGTCTCGCCGTCGATGGTGTTGACGGTGTCAAAGAGGACGGTGCCGTCATCGTTATAGAATTCAACGGCATGGACAGCCTTGTCGGTGAAGTAAGCGACGAAGGTGGTATCTTCGGTGATCGCGTAGGTGGCCGGAGAAACTTCCACATCGCCTACCGTCCAGTATGCGAACTTCTTGGCGATGTCCGAGCTGACCGGATCTGCCGGCACGTCAATGTCCTCGAGGAACGAGCCGTACGGGACATCCGTCAAGGTGTAGGCGGTCAGTTCTTCGCCTTCGGATACGAACTTGACCGTGAAGGCGCTGTCCGTGAAGACCGGATACAGCGTGAGTTTCTTGGTGATCCGCGTGCTGAAATCAAACGGACCGGAGGAGCCGTCCAGCGTGGTGGACCAGTACAAGAAGGTCTTGCCGGGCTGCTGCGGAGCCGTCGGCTCGGTAAGCGTTGCGCCCGATCTCACCCAGACGTACTGGTTGCCGGTCGGGAACACGTACGTGACGAGGTAGGAACCGTAGTCCCCGCCGCCACCGCCGCCACCGCCGGTGGTCTCGGCTTCTCTCTTCAAGAAGGTTGCCGGCGTATGCTCGATGATGCCCTTGAAGGGTGCTTCATCGCGGTAGTTATGGAAGTTGACGGTGCCGTTGACATCAAAAACGGTAACAACATCGCCGAGCTTGACGTCCTTGACGGTGACCGTTCCTTCACCGCCGCGGGCGAGGAGACGCATACCGATGTTGACGGACGAAATGTCGAAGTTGCCCTTGCCGACACCGTCGGCGATGACCACGTCGCCCGAGACGTAGGAGCTTTCCAGATGGACACCGGGGCTGCGGACCATGACGGAGCCGTTGATATTGAGATCGGTGTAGTAACCCGGTGCGCTGATATAGAGCTTGAAGATGTTGTGGAACATCTGAGCGAGCTCTTCACGGGTGATGTAGGCATCCGGTCTGAGGGTGCCGTCCGGATAACCGTGGATGTAATCCTTCTGCAAAAGTCCGAGGATAGAAGCCTTCGCCCAATCGCTCACCTTCGCCTTGTCGGAGAAGGGATTGAGATAGACGTCGTTCGAGCCGGAGTAGCACATGACTCTCGCGAGCACCGTAAAGACTTCTTCACGGGTGATGGGATCGTCGGGCGCAAAAACAGTTGCACTTCTGCCGTTGAGTGCTCCCATGTTATAAGCTTTTGCAACAGACGAATAGAACCAGTCGCTCGGCTTGACGTCGGTGAAATGGGAAATATCCTTTTCGACCGTCGCGCCGAATGCTCTGGTAATAAAGGCTGCGAGTTCAGCTCTTGTCAGATTGCGTTCGGGATAGATTTTGCCGTCCGCCTCACCGATGAGCAGACCGTTTTCAACGGCTGCCGTTACGGCTTCGGTAGACCAGCCGTGCGGAAAATCAGAAAAATCAGCTACGCTTGCCGCGAATGCGATCGGCTGTACGAACAGCAGGATCGACAGAACGAGGGCAAGAATGCGAGTCGTCTTTTTCATGTTTTTTCCTTCCTTTCTTTGCTTTTTATTTATATATTATTTTTTACCTATTTATAGAGGCTGATGTAGTATGCCTTTTTCAGTTCCTTCTCATTGGCATACGCGCTCTTGATGGAATCGGCAAGCAGAGTGTCTTTTCCGTTTTCCTTCATCAGCGTCGTCAGCTCGTCGGTTATGGCGGCGATCTGTGCGTCACACTGGGCTTCCAGCCCCGCCACGTACCCCACGTTTTCCGAAACCAGTCTCGCCTTGGTCGCCGCGGTGTGCTGTTCCTTCGGCAGAGCGTTATACTGGGCGATTATCTGGGATTCGAACGAAGACAGCAGCGACGTGTACTGCCCTTTCAGAACGTACACCTTCGCAACGAGGTCCGCGACCTTTGCGTTGTACACGTCCTCCGAAAGTTTTTTCCCGTCTGTGACGGTGCCTCCCTTGGGAGTCGTCGGCTTTTCGGTCGGCTTGGCACCGGGTTTTCCGGTCGATCCTTCGGTCGGCTTCCCTGTCGGGGTTTCCGGCTGAGTTTCGGTCGGTTTGCCTCCCGGCGTTTTCTGATCGGTCGGCTGAGTGCCGTCCGTCGGTGTTTTGCCTTCGTCTGGAAGCTTCGGATCGCCGACCGTTTCCGGTTTTTCCGGAGGTACGGTGTCCGTCCCGGGATCATTCGGCTGTGCGCCGATCCCGCCCACATCCGGTACGTCGGACGGTACGGGACTTCCGGAAGCATTCAGGGCATCCAGAACCATCTGCCGGATCTCTTCCTCGGTCATCTCGCCGCTTTCGGCACGGGCAAGATCGTCGGAGGAAAGGGCAATGCCGCTCTGTGCGAGCGCTTTTGCCGTGTCTTCCTGATTTTTATGGATATCCGCTTCAATGCTTTCCTTGGTACGGGTAATGCCTTCGTACAGTGCCTTGACGGTTTTGAAATTGAACAGGATCACAACAGCGATCACCACAAGCAGACATGCCAAAACGATCGCTACGATTTTCCCCGTTCCCGAGGCTTTCGAGGAGCGATCCATCGGTTTCTCCGCATTCCTTTTCTTGTTTTCCAGAGGATACCCCTCCCGCTTATCACACTTATACATTGGTATTATACCTTCCTATTTTCAATTTGTCAAGATATTTTTTTGCTTTTTTCAAAAAAGCGGCGGCCGTTTTCGACCGAAAACATCCTTCCTTTTGGTTAGACGAAAAAATCGCGTATCCGTTCCCGTTTTTTCGCAAAAAAGGAAAAGGCGGCGCGCATCGGCACCGCCTTTTCGGAATCATCGCGTATTATGCTTTTTTCACGGTATATACCGCATCGGCAAGCTCCGCCGTCCTTGTGCCGCGCACCCGAAGCTCCGGCACGCTCGTTATGCCGCAGAACACGTATCCGTCCGGCAGTACCACGTCGCCGCGGACGCCGTCCGCTTTTTCGACGGTCAGCACGATCTTGTCATCTTTTCTTTCCCATCTGACCGAGACGCGTCCGGCGACGGTCTCGTAGTATGCCTCGGCGTGCGTCAGCGTCGGCACAAAGGTCGGCGCGAAGCGGACGAAGGCGGGATCGTCCCGATCGGGGTTGATACGCAGTCCCGCGATATGCGCGATAAAGAAGCCGCTGAAATCCCCCATGAAGTGGTGGTTGTACGACATACACCGCACGTCGAACCAACTGCGGACCGTCTCGGCGAGAGAGGTCAGCCCGAACACCTCCGACCAGACGCCGTAGGACGGCGGATCGGTGCGGGTGATCATATGATAGGCGAGTGCGCCGTCGCCGTGCAGTGCCAGCGTGCGGAAAATGGTGCGCAATCCGATCATGCCGCCGTCGAAATGATCGTCCGCCTCATGGATAAACCGGAGGAGAACGTCGTACGCCTGCTTTTCTTCGCCCTTGTCGAACAGTCCGTAATACAGCCCGATACTCTGCGAGGACTGGCAGGCACCGGACACCGTCACGGTGTCAAAGTCGATAAGGCAGCGGCGGAATGCCTCCCGCACCTCGTCTCCGAGCAATTTTGCCCATGCTTTCCGCGTTTCCATGCCGCAGACGCCGAACAGGAATTCCGCCTTGCGGCAGATATTGTAAACGATGGCGGTATCCGACACCGTAAGCGGGCAGACGGGATCGTCCCGGTCAGCGGGCAGCCAGTCGCCGAGCCCGATGGCAACAAGCCCGTTCCCGTCGCGTTTGCCGGCTATGTAATTCAGATACCGCATGACGGAATCGGCACAGATACGGAAAGGCTCGGTATCGCCGCGGTAGATATAGGCGACGTACGGCAGTTCGACGATGACCTGATCCCACGCCGGGCCGTTGCCCCATGTAAAGCCCCAGCCGGAGGTCGGCACGATACCGGGCAGAGCGCCGTCGGCGCGCTGAGCGGCGCAGACCGTCCGCAGCCACTGTTTAAAACTTCTTCCGACCGACAGCGTCTGCATCATATGCTCCGCCGACATGGAGGCGTCTCCCGTCCAGCCGTTCTTTTCACGGTGCGGGCAGTCGGTGGGGAAATAGACGAAATTGGCAAGATCGCTCACGCGTGCCATTCTTTGCAGGCGGCACGCCACCGCGTCCGAGCAGGAGAAATTGCCGGTCTCGCGCAGATCGGTATTCTGCACGAGCATGGTGACGGTCTCGGGCGTGATCTGCTCTTTGTCGGCGCCTATAACAAGAAAATGCCGTGCGCCGTGATAGGTGAAGGAGGGAATATACGTCTCGGTGCCCTCTCCCTTGCAGATGTAAATATCACGCTGAGCGAAGCCGCGCGGATAAAACTGAGCGACGTTGGCAAAATCGACCGTTTTGCCGTCAAAATGCTCGCTTGCCTGGATCATGATACGCTGTCCCCTGCGTCCGCGGATGGTAAGCTTGGGCACGCAGGCGGTGTTTTCGGCGAAGGAGAAAACAAAGCCGTGCTCAGTCTCTTCGGGCTTGAAAAAGGCAGTCTCGGAGAGGTCCCGTGACTCCTGACGCGCACCCCACGAGGACAGCGGTCCGGCGACGTCCGCCTCCGTGACGGATAGTGCCTTATATTCCCCGGTGATAACGACGGGATCGGTGTCGTTCAGGCGCTTTTCGCCGCGGGCGGGATCGGTCGGCAGAGCGGGCGTCCAGGCGCTGTCGTCAAAATCGGGCTGATCCCAGCCGTCGATCTCCTTTGTCGCATCGTAAAACTCACCGCTCCGCATATCGTCGAAGAAAACGGGCGACGGCGCACACCGGAAAGATTCGTCCGCCTCAAAGGAAAGCGCGTCGGATTCGAAATGCACGGCAAGCTTGGGCGCCGAACGGAAATATGCTTTGTCAAAATCCCAGATATAGCCGCCGACGCAGTCGGAAATGCCGTTGCCGAGCAGGAAGGCGAGACAGTTCTTCCCTTTCCGTAACAGAGGCGTCACATCGTAAGTATCGTAAAAGATCATCTGATCGGGGTTGGAAATATACGGCGCGAGGCGGGAAAAATTGACCTCGGTGCCGTTGACGAACAACCGGTAAAACCCGGTACAGGTCAGCGTGACGGAGGCTTTTTCGGGAAGCGCGTCAAGCGTGAAGGTCTTGCGCAGGTAAGGGGCGCACACCGGCTTGTCATAGGTGTTGTAAGAGGCAGTGGCTTTGATGAAGGCGTCGGACAACATGATACGTTCCTCCGGAAACTTTATTTTTCGGACACAGACACCGCTTTTTTCCGGCTCCGTATCCGTTTTTTTCTCATGAAATATACAAGTGCGACGACCGCCATCCCGATGGCGGCTCCGACAATATCGTGCAGCCAGTCCGTAAATTCCGTCGCCCGTCCCGGCACGAAATACTGGTGAAATTCATCCAGCGCTCCGTACAGTGCGCACGGCAGAAAGCCCTGCGCCCATTGCAGGGCTCCGATCCGGCCGGACGCCGACCACAGCGTGAGCATCACCAGCACACCGAGCATGCCGAAGGCCAGAAAATGCGCCACGCTGCGTATCCGATCGCGGAATTGCGACGGCGCGATCCCGAACAGTTCCTTTTTCGGAACGGGTAATTCGTCACCGTGATCCTTTATGACCGAAAAAGTCTGAACGGAAGCCGTGTTTTCCTCTTTTGTCCCGGCATCCTCCGCTCCGTCCGCCGTGATATCCTCCGAAGCATGGCCGTCGGTGCCGGTCGTTTCCGGCGTCTTCCCGCCGGAAGGCGTTTCGACGGCGGGAGTCGGATGATCCTTCGGCTCCACGACGTCGAGGAACAGCCAGGTGAAGCGGTCGCTCGTCTGCGTGGAACGATCGGCGTTCTGCGAGGAAAGCATAAAAATACCGATCATCCACAAGAGACAGGCAAGCGCCAGAAAACAGGTCCGTATCGTCTTTTTCATACTTGCGACATCCCCCTTTTCACGACGTGAGCACATTTTCACATCTGCCCCCGAATGATCGGTATTATATATTATGTTACTTTTGCGTTTTATCCGCGGAATTTCAGCCGGCGGGATACCCCTTGGCGCGGATGACGTCCACGACCTTGGCGATCATGGTCTCGCACAGCGTTTCACCCTGTGCCTCCACCATGACGCGGATCAGCGGCTCGGTGCCGCTCTTGCGTAACAGGATGCGTCCGTTATCGCCGAGCGCCTGCTCCACTTCCCGCTTTGCCGCCTGCACGTCGGCGTCGTTCAGCACCGCGTCTTTGTCCGCCACGCGGATGTTATGCGTGATCTGCGGATAGCGCGTGAAGCCCTCGAACAGTTTGGACACCGGCTGTTTGCTTTCGAGAAACGCTTCCATGATTTTCAGTGCCGTGATGAGTCCGTCTCCGGTGGAAGCGTATTTGGAGAAGATGATATGTCCGGATTCTTCGCCGCCGAGGCAGTAGCCGTTTGTCTGCATGGCTTCGTATACATACTTGTCGCCGACATCCGTCTTGACATAGCCGATGCCCTTTTTGTCGAGCGCCTTGTACAGCCCGAGGTTGGACATGACGGTGGTGGCGATGGTGTTCTTTTCGAGAATCCCGCGGTTTTTCATATAGCAGCCGCACAGATACAGGATATGATCGCCCGTCAGCAATGTGCCCGTCTCATCGACGGCAAGACACCGGTCGGCGTCGCCGTCAAAAGCAAAGCCGATATCAAGTCCCTTTTCCTTGACGAGCTCGCACAAGCTCTCCATGTGGAGCGAGCCGCAGTTCTCGTTGATATTGTAGCCGTCCGGCTCGTTGTGGATGACGTAGGTGTGCGCGCCGAGCGCGTCGAAGATGGATTTGGCGATCATCCAGGTACTGCCGTTGGAGCAGTCGAGCCCGATGCGCAGATCCTTATAGGAATTGGCGGCAAGCGAAATGATGTAGCCGACGTAGCGGTTGCGTCCGATAACGTAGTCGACGGTACGTCCGATGTCCTTGCCGACGGCAAACGGGACGTCCCCGATAAGCCCGTCGAGGTAGGCCTCGATGTCGGCGATGATGGATTCGCTCATTTTCTCACCGCGGCTGTTGATGAGCTTGATGCCGTTGTCCTGATACGGATTGTGGCTGGCGGAGATCATGATGCCGCAGTCAAAATCCTCGGTGCGCGCCACATACGACACCGACGGCGTCGTCGTGACGTGGAGCAGATAGGCGTCGGCGCCGCTTGCGACAAGTCCCGCGACAAGCGCGTATTCGAACATATAGCTCGACCGTCTCGTGTCCTTGCCGATGACGATCTTTGCCTTATGCTCTTTTCCGTAATGCCAGCCGAGGTACCGGCCGACCTTGTAGGCGTGTTCGACGTTGAGCGTCTTGTTGGCTTCGCCGCGGAAGCCGTCTGTTCCGAAATATTTTCCCATGATAGTCTCTCCTCTCGTTCTGTCGGATTTCGTTATTCCACGGTGACGGATTTGGCGAGGTTGCGCGGTTTGTCAACGTCGCATCCGAGATACAGCGAAGCATAGTACGCGATGAGCTGGGCGACGGCGGCGGTCGGGATGGGCATGAACAGATCCGACATCTCCGGCACGTACACCACGTCGTCCGCCACGTTGTCCGGCACCGCCGCGCTTTCACGGCAGATGAGGATCACACGGGCGCCGCGTGCCTTGACCTCTTTGATGTTGCTTACCATCTTTTCAAAGAGCTCGGGCTGGCAGGCGATGGCAAACACCGGCGTTCCGTCGTCGATAAGCGAGATGGTGCCGTGTTTGAGTTCTCCCGCCGCGTAGGCTTCGCAGTGGATATACGAGATTTCTTTCAGTTTGAGCGCCGCCTCCATGCTGAGGGCATAATCGACGCCGCGTCCGATGAAGAAAATATCGTTATGGTCTTTATAGAGTTTGGCAATGGCGGCACAACGGTCTTCCCGGTCGAGTACCGCCCGGACAATCTGCGGTGCGCCCGTCAGCAGTTCGCCGGTATAGGCTTTTGTCTCCTGCTCGGTGAGCTTACCGTGCGCGAATGCGATGCGCAGAGCGAACAGGTACATGACCGAGAGCTGGACGGTGTACGCCTTGGTGCTGGCGACCGCGATCTCAGGGCCCGCCCAGGTATACAGCACGCTGTCCGCCTCTCTTGCGATGGTGGAGCCCGCCACGTTCACGACGGCGAGCGTATAAACGCCTTCTTTTTTGGCAAGCCGCAGTGCCGCGAGGGTGTCCGCCGTTTCGCCGGACTGCGAAATGATGATGACAAGGTCATTTTTCCCCAAGATCGGGTTTTTATACCGGAATTCCGAGGCGATCTCGACGTTTACCGGTACGCGTGCCAGCTTTTCGATGGCGTATTTGCCCACCAGTCCCGCGTGCATCGCCGTGCCGCACGCCACCATGTGGATGCGCTCAAACGAACGCAGGCGCTCATCCGTGAGCCCCTCGATGCCGAGCTCCGGCAATCCGTCCTTAACGCGCGGACGGACCGTCTTGACGATGGCGTCGGGTTCTTCGTGTATTTCTTTGATCATGAAATGCGGGTAGCCGCCTTTTTCCGCCGCCTCGCGATCCCACTGCGCCGTCTCAAACGGCACGTCGACGGCTTTTCCGTCGCGAAGGACGGTGACGCTTTCGGATGCCACGACGGCAATGTCGCCCTCGTCAAGCCGGAAATAGCGATCCGTATATTTTAACACCGCCGGAATATCCGAGGCAATGAAATTGCCCTCTTCCGACGTCGCCACGATAAGGGGATTATCCTTACGCATGGCGTAAATGATACCGGGGCGGGAAGCAAAGACGGCGCCGATGGCATAAGAGCCCGTCAGCACGCCTGCCGCCTCTTTCAGAGCATCGACCGGATCTCCCGTCGTGCCGTAAAAGAAGTCGATGAGTTTCGCCGCCGTTTCGGTGTCGGTCTCCGACGCGAACGTGTAGCCTTTTCCGACGAGAAACGTCTTGATCTCGGCATAATTCTCGATGATGCCGTTATGAACGATCATAAGGCGCTCGGTGCCGTGGGGATGCGAATTGACGTCGGACGGAGCGCCATGCGTTGCCCAGCGCGTATGTCCGATGCCGCAGGATGAGGTGAGTTCGGTCGGAAGAGACTGTATCTTCTCGGCAAGAAGCGAGAGTCTTCCCTTTGATTTTATGGTTTTGAGCGCACCCTCCCCCGTGAAAACGGCGATGCCTGCCGAGTCATAGCCCCGGTATTCGAGGGCGGAAAGCCCGTCAAGCAGTTTGGGTACGGCGTTTTCCACGCCGGTATAGCCGATAATTCCGCACATAATAGTGTCCTCCTTGATGGCATAACTCTCCCTTGGAGCAGTATATGCCCGATGCATGAGTTCCGGCGGGACGGACCGGAATTGTCAGCTTTTTGTTGAATTTTTAAGGTTCGGTTTCCCATAAACGCCCTTTTGTTCACTTTGTGTGAGTTTGTAAGCGTTTTCACGACCGGGATAGCCGAAGAAACATCCGCCGAAATTTTCGATGATTTCTTTCCTCGTCACGGACGCCTTTTCTTTCCTGCGTCCGCCTGGCGCTAAACAAGTATGATGCCTGCTTTTCGTTTTTTGTGTGGTTGCCTCTGCCTCTTTGTCCCAGTAAAAGGCAGTTTTTCCGTCACACCTTGGTGACGACGTCGGTCTCGCTTTTGTAGATGCTGTTTTCTTTCACATAGCCGCGTACGCGTGAAAGCGGGTAGACGGTGCAGTTTCTGCCGAGCACCGTGCCGGGGCACAGAACGCTGTTGCAGCCGACCTCGGTGAAATCGCCGACCATGGCGCCGAACTTTTTGAGTCCCGTCTCGATTTTCTCTTCCCCCGTCCGCACCGTGACGAGCGTCTTGTCGCTCTTGACGTTGGACGTGATGGAGCCGGCACCGAGATGCGACTTATAGCCGAGCACCGAATCGCCGACATAGTTGTAATGCGGGATCTGAACGGAATCAAAGATGACGCTGTTCTTGATCTCGGTCGAGTTGCCGACGACACAGCCGTCGCCGATCAAGGCGTTCCCGCGGATGAACGCGCAGTGCCGCACTTCGGTATTCTCGCCGATGATGCAGGGCGCCGCGATGTACGCCGACGGAAAAACGGTGGCGCTTTTTGCGATCCACACGTGTTCCGAGACTTCCTCGTACACCGTCTTATCCAGCGTTTCGCCGAGTGCGATGATAAACGCTTTCAATTCCGGCAGAATCTGCCACGGATACTCGTATTTTTGCAGAAGCGGAGCCGCTTTGGTGTGCGAAAGATCATACAGAGCCGTTGTTTTCATACTATCCCTCCTCTCCATAGTATAGCAAGATATTATAACACACTTTTTTTTGGAAAGCAAGAGAAAAACAGCCGGATTCATAATTGTTTTACAAATCCGACTGTTTTTGAAACAGAAATTATGAAACAAAAATACATGTCCGGCGGGTGTTTCAGCGTGATCTTTCGTTCACCCAGCCGCATACCTCCCCGATCCACGATCTCAACCGATACGTCCCGCCGCAGGAGATGTAATCGCCGGTGGCGCCGCCGTGTCCGCCCTTTTCGTAGATATGGAGTTCGAACGGGACGCCGTTCTTTTTGAGAGCGGCGGCAAAGCGCAGCGAGCTCTCGCAGGGTACGCAGTCATCTTCAAAGGTATGCCACAGAAAAGTGGGCGGCGTATCCGCGGTGACGCGCTTATCGAGGCAGGTAAGTTCCAGCATGGCTTTGTCGTTTTCTTTTTCGCCGAGCAGGTAATGGAAAGAGCCCATATGGCTGATGGCGGGATCGTCGTTGATGATGACGGGATACGAAAGGATGAGCCCGTCGGGACGGACAGCGGCAGTATCGCCGAAGTAGCGTCTGACGTCGTCATGATCCCAGAGCGTTCCCGTGGATGCCGCCAGATGTCCGCCTGCCGAGAAGCCGCAGACGTACACCTTCTTGGGATCGGCAAGAAAGCGTTCGACGTTATCGCGGATATATTTGACGGAAGCAAGCGCTTCGAGAAGCGAGCACGGGAACACGGCGGGCGAACAGGAATAGCGCAGGATGCAGGCGTTGAAGCCGGCGGCGAGGAACGCCATGGCGATGGGATCGGCTTCCCGTTCGGAGGTGCCCACGTAGGCGCCGCCCGGGAGGATGATGACGGTCGGGCGATGCGGGGTGTAGGCGGATATCTCGGGATCGCTGTTGGGGATGAAGCATTCGAGCGTCGTATGATGTCCGGTATCGGGTGCGCCGATCTTGGAATAGTCAAGCTTGATCTCTTTTATTTCGTGGATCATGGTGGATTCCTCTTTTCGTCGGTTTTTCTATTATTGTACCACTTTGGAGGAAAATGTCAAGTTCTGTTTTTCTCATCATACCGCACTGCCGCCCGTGATATGCGGAGAGAACAAAGGGATCTCGAGCGTTGTCCCGCCCTCTGCCGCCGACCGTGCCGACAGCGGCGAAATACACATCATGACGGCGGCATCGTAGACGTCAATCGGCATGGGACGCCCTTCGCGCACGCTTTCGAAATAATCGTTGTACACCAGATAATCCATGCCGCCGTGCCCGCCGATCTCGGGATTTTTCAAATATTCCCGCCACAACTCGTGCTCGTACTTTTCCTCGAAGTCCGCGGCGTTGCCCCAGTGCTTTTTCCAGCAGAACTCGTCCGCGGCTTCCGGCATTCCGTCCAGAATGATCGAGTCGTTCTTCTCTTCGTACATACCCGCCGTTCCGCGAACGGTAAGTCCGCGGCTGTAATAGCGCGGCAGAGTCGTGTCGAGCGTCAGACGCACCGTTTCGCCGTTTGCACAGCGAAGGAAGGTGGTAAAAACGTCGCTCTGCGCAAAAACGGCGTTTTGCAGTTCCTTATCGTCCGGTTTGTTGCGCAAAACGTAATCGTGCAGACCGAAAGCTCCGCCGGCAAACGCCGTCAGGCTGACAAAACGGTTGCTCTTTCCGATGTCTAAGATTCGCATGATGGGACCGAGCTCATGTGTCGGATAGTTTTCGCAGTTGCGCGTCAGATACTCACCGAGACGGTAGTGCCGGTTTTCCTTCCCGAACGCGATCTCGCTGCGCAGATCGTGCAGATATCCGCCGTCGCAGTGTACGACTCTTCCGAACACGCCCTGCCGTACCATGTTGAGGAGCATGAGCTCCCGTCTGCCGTAATTGCAGTTTTCCATGAACATGAACGGGGTTTTCGTTCTTTCCCACGCGGAAACAAGCGAAAAGCAGTCGTCGAGCGAATGTGCTCCGCCGACTTCCATCCCGCACGGCATACCCTGCTCCATACAGTAAACGGCGATTTCGACATGGCTCGCCCACGGTGTGGCGACGACCACGAGATCGACTCTCTTTTTATCCACCACTTCGCGGTAATCCGTCGTGCAGAAGGGCGCCGGGATACCGGCGTCGGTGATAAAGGTTTTCGCCCGCTCGTTGCGGTCCTCGTAAACGTCGCACACCGCCGTAACGGTCACGTTTTTCATTTTGTTGAAAACATCGCGGATCAGGGAAGCGCCCCGTGCGCCGAGCCCGATAACGCCCAAACGAAGTCTTTCGGTTTTCATCATTTTTCCTCCCGAATGCCCTTTACAAATTCTCTCTTTTATGATAGAATAGCAGACAAAAAGCAAAGAGTCAAGGAGAAAACAGTCAAATATTATATGAAAACGGCTAAAAACAAAAAAGTGTTCCTTACGAACACCGTGAAAAACGAAAGACTGTTGGAGATCAGCGCCCTGCATTCCCTGTTCCGAGCCGTGCGCCATCCCGGTTTTTATTTTGACGGCGAATGCCACAGCCAATGGGAGATGGTTCACGTCATAAGCGGTTCCATGGGCATCAGCGCCGACGACCGTGTCTACACCCTCCATGCCGGCGACGTCATTTTCCACAAGCCCATGGAATTCCACCGCATCTGGGCAGAGGGCGACACGCCGTCGGAGACCTTCATCCTGTCCTTCGATCCGGAAGGCACCTATGTGCACGCTCTGGAAAAGGTCGTACTGCATCTGCGGGAGGAAGAACAGGCACAGATGGAAGCCTTACTGCGTCTGCTTGCCGAAAAAAGCGGCGTTAAGCCTGCAAACGGCGAAGCCGACTATCTGCGGGGCATTCCGCGGGACAAGCCGCTGTTTCAGCTTGTCATCAAGTATCTGGAAACCCTCTTTCTGACGCTTGCGCTGTCGGAAAAAGTGCCTCTTGACGTCAAGCATGACCGGCGTGCACGGCTATACACGCAGATCGTGGAGCTGCTCGAAGAGAATGTATACGGCAGCATCACGATCCCTGAAATCGCCCGTCGGTGCGACGTCAGCGCCGCGACCGTCAAATCCTGCTTTGCCGCCTACGCGGGATGCGGCATACACAAATATCTGCTGAAAATCAAAATGCGCGCCGCCGTCGAATTGCTGGAAAGCGGGCTTCTTGTACGCGAAGTCAGCGAACAGCTCGGCTTTTCCGATCCCAATTATTTCAGCGTGGTATTCAAGCGCGAGACGGGGCACAGCCCCACGGCCTATGTTTCCGTCGGCACGGCACGAACGAAATAAACCGGCGTCCTTATGTGCGTAAGGATACCATGCCGCCCGTAAGGGCTTCCGTATATCCGTCGGCATAGCGCACGACGAGCGCACCCGTCTCGTTCACGGCAAGTGCCGCCGCACGGAGCTCTTTTCCGTCTTTGAGGACGGTGATCTCCTTTCCCAGCACGCAGGAACGCTTACGGTACGCCGCAAGCAGTTGTTCGGCAGGTGCCGGGCTTTCACAGCAGAGTTCCTCCGTTTCATTCAGGATGGCGGCGCACAGGTTTTCCGCCGGGATGTGCCGTCCGGTGACGTCCCGCAGGCAGCCGATCTTCCCTTTGAGATCGGACGGCACCTTGCCTTTGTCAAGCGCCAGATTGACGCCCACACCTACAAGGATGGCGTCGTTTTCGCCGTCCGTCACCCGCTCACACAGGATGCCGGCGATTTTCTTTTCCCGATAATAAATATCGTTTACCCATTTGATGCCGACGCTTTCGGTTTCGGTCACACGGTCGACGGCACGGCACAGCGCGTAACTCATGCGCACCGTGAACAGTGCGTCCGCAAGGCATTTCGGCTCCGTCACGAAAAAACTGACGTACAATCCCTCCCCTTTCGGGGAATAAAAGGCATTTCCCGTCCGTCCCCGTCCGGAGAGCTGTTCGTCGGCGATCACGGTGAACCCGTCGGGAGCAGTTTTCCGCAGACGGCGCAGTTCGGTCTGCGTCGAGCCGCAGGAGGCGTACGCGACGACGTTTCTGCCGAGCGTATGCGTACAAAGACGTGCCGTCATATCCGCAAGTTTCATATGCTCCCCTCCCGATGCTTCTTATACTCTAAGTTTCATCATACACTTTCTTCGGTGATTTGTCAACCTCTGCGCTGCTTCGGGTTTTTCTTTTGGGAAAGAAACCCCTTTTTTCCTACAATAAAGAAGGAAACCTACTTTTTTCTTGCAAAAGAAAAAAGTAGGACAAAAAAGATTGCCGGGGAGCAGCCCCGGACCCCCTGCTCCGCAAAACGGGAAAACGTTTTGCGGAGGTGCGAGACGGTATCACAGCAGCATCGGTACAGGACACGCGGAAACTCCAAACCGTGCGGCACGGATGCGTTACATGGCACAAACGGCGGCGTAGTGCCGGACATTGATGATATGTACAAAGGGACGGGCTATACAAGATGTTGTTCTATCCCGCTTCCTGCCTCTGTCCAACGCGGGCGGATTTAGCAAAAGTTTTCGGGAACTCTGTGCGCGGGATAGGGACGCAGAGTCAGTCAGGGACGTATTTCACTGTACTATCCTTTTCCGCAAATCACGAATTTCCGGAAGTAGCCCCGCCGTTTGTGCAACAAAAACATAACCGAGCCGCACGGCTCGGTTTTTTGCATGGTGTAATCGATGATACTGCGGCAAATCTTTTCCTCCGTCGCAAAGATGCGGCGCATGCCGCCTTTGCGACGCGGAGGTCTCGGAGGGAACCTCCGAGCGCACTTTTTTGCACTCCTTTTTTCTTGCGAGAGAAAAAAGGAGTTCCTTTTCTTCTTGCGAGAGAAAAAAGGAGGTTTTTTTCTAAAATCCATCAAAAAACAAAATTGTATGTGTTAAAATGATGTGAGCCAAA
Organism: Eubacteriales bacterium; assembly: GCA_045598975.1. Lineage (GTDB taxonomy): Bacteria > Bacillota > Clostridia > Oscillospirales > CAG-382 > UMGS882. The sequence continues at coordinate 111 of JAZRVE010000053.1, read as the reverse complement.
AAGAGAGGAAGTTACTTGCAAGATATGGTATAATGGAATCATCACAAGACCAAAAACCATATCAAGAAGGAACTTCCCATGAACATTATAGCACAAGAAGCTCGAAAAAGG
>JAZRVE010000052.1:0-18849 GCA_045598975.1 Eubacteriales bacterium | reverse complement strand
TTGCCTTATACTGATTATGGGTTGTTGTAAACATTCGCAAGCGGTCTATACCCCCGTTTGAAATAGTCAGAACGGAGATACGAAAATGTCTGAAAAAAGAATATCGCCTGTTCTCAAATGGGCAGGTGGCAAAACTCAATTATTAGAACCTATTGCGGCAAGAATGCCAGCGTCATATAACAATTACTATGAACCGTTTATCGGTGGTGCTGCTGTCCTCTTTAATCTAACCCCCGAACGCGCTTTTGTCAATGATGTAAACAGGCAGCTTGTAAATCTCTATGAACAGTTAAAAACGTCTGCCGAAACAATTATTGAAAAAATCAACGCAATGGACGCAATACCTTGCAGCAAAGAATTATACTATGCTATAAGGGAAAAATACAATGCTAAAATATCACAACAGGAATTTGACGCTGATTGCGCCGCGCTCATGGTGTGGATAAACAAGCATTGTTTTAATGGCTTGTATCGTGTCAATAACAAGGGTTTCTTTAATGTCCCATATAACAACAGGACAGGCGGGAAGTCTATTGATGAAGATAATATCCGGGCTATTTCAGAGTATTTGCAGCAGGCAGATGTTACTATTACTTGCCTTGACTTTGAAACGGCTTGCAGCGGTGTATCTGCCGGGGATTTTGTGTATTTTGATAGTCCGTATGTACCGGAAAGCGTAACAGCGTCTTTTACCGATTACACAATGGACGGCTTTACACTTGCGGATCATGAACGGTTAACCGAATTGTTCAAGCGGCTTGACGGTATAGGGGCAAAAGTTATGTTGTCGAATAATGATGTTCCGTTAGTACGTTCCCTGTATGCCGGATATAATATTCAGGCTCTTGATGTAAAACGCATGATTAACCGCAATGCAGACAAAAGGACAGGAAAAGAAGTCCTAATAACAAATTACTGATTATGGGCAAATATTTTGAAAGTCTGAAACCGTTTTATTATGACAGCAATTCTGCGCTTTATCTTTCTGATACATTTGACGCTTTGAAAGATATGCGCGGGGAATGCGTCGATATGATTTTTGCAGACCCGCCTTATTTCTTATCGAATGACGGTATTTCGTGCAGCGGTGGCAAAGCCGTTTCCGTTAATAAAGGCGAATGGGACAAAATAGGGACATTTGAAGAAAAGCATGAATTTAACCGACAATGGATTAAGCTATGCAAGCGCGTATTAAAGCCGGACGGTACAATATGGATCAGTGGGACATTGCACAATATTTATTCTGTTGGTATGGCTCTTGAACAAGAGGGGTTCAAAATCATCAATAATATAACTTGGCAGAAAACAAACCCGCCGCCGAATTTGGCTTGCAGGTGTTTCACGCATAGCACAGAAACGGTTTTATGGGCGCAAAAAGCTGATAAGAATTCCCGGCATTTCTTCAATTATGAGTTGATGAAAGAATTAAACGGGGGCAGACAAATGAAAGATGTGTGGTCGGGTACATTAACCCCTACTGCTGAAAAGCAGTTTGGAAAGCACCCAACGCAAAAACCCGTTTATTTACTGGAACGCATTATTTTAGCGTCAACGCATGAACAGGATATTGTATTAGACCCTTTTTGCGGTTCTTCTACAACGGGTGTTGCTTGCAAGAGATTAAACCGTAATTACATAGGTATAGACAACAATAGCGAATTCTTGAATTTGTCAAAAGAAAGGTTGATACATACATGAGTAACAGAAAGTTTTCTGAATGGCTGTCAACATTCAGACCGTCAATTAACGGTTACGGCTATTATACTGATTTTGAAAAGGTATATGAAAATGCTGAACGGCTGAAAATTGAAATAAACATTCTTAATTCCTTAATAGGTTCAAAAGATGTTGAAGCGGATTTTGAAGCAATTCTGAGAAAATACCCCCAATGCCTGAAAGCAATTCCCATTCTTTTGGCTGTCAGAGAAAACGAAATTTACTGTCAAGATGAAAACGGGGCTGTAAATTATCGCTTTGATCGTTCTGTGCAGACTATTGCACAGTATAAGTATTTCATGCGTGAAACGGGGCTTTTTGATATGCTCCAAAACCATATAATCAGCAATTTGTATGACTATGTAACAGGTGTTGAGGTTGGGTTAGGCTCTAACGGAAGAAAAAACCGTGGCGGTCATCAAATGGAAGATTTAGTCGAAAGCTATTTGAAAAAAACAGCAGTCGAATACTACAAAGAGATGTATTTAACCGAAATTGAACGGAAATGGCATATTGATCTATCCGCTATTTCGGCAGAGGGAACCTCAACAAAGCGGTGGGATTTTGTCGTAAAAACTGCAAACTGTATTTACGTCATTGAAACAAACTTTTATACCGGCGGCGGTTCAAAGCTGAACGAAACCGCAAGAAGCTATAAAATGATCGCAGAAGAAGCAAAGGGAATTGACGGCTTCGCATTTGTTTGGATAACAGACGGCGGCGGTTGGGTAAGCGCACGGCGTAACCTTGAAGAAACATTCAATGTTTTTGACAATATGTATAATATCGCTGATATGGAAAACGGCGTGTTCAATACTCTTTTTGCGTGAAAGGCGGGTATAATTGTATGTCGGAATTATTCAAAAATCTGTTAAATGTTGTTATCAATGCGGACGGTTACAACGGCAGCGAACCCACGCGAATTTGTCCCCATTGCGGGCAAGAAAAGCCGTTAAGTGAATTCGGATTTAGAAAGATGAAACCCACAGACGATGGAGAAGTCAGAAATCAATCTTGGTGCAAGGAATGCAGAAGTAATTCGTAAAGGGTGAAAAGGTAATGTCAGATACAACAACGAACATTTGCCCGAAATGCGGGAAAACATATTTCGGCTATCCTGCAACGTCAAGAATAGATAATACCGAAATATGCCCTTTATGCGGAATCCGTGAAGCGTTGGACGCTGCCGGAATACCCGCCGAACAGCAGGAAGAAATAAAAGCCATTCTGAACGGCGGCGACGAATAATTACTGCCTTGCCCGCCTTTTGCAATACAGGGTAATATCTTCCCTGTAGCCCTCAAACGTATCTACCCGCGTTATATCGTACAATACGCCGTTGTACCGTATAACGTGGGTGTTTGTTATTTCGGGGTTATAATTCACGGTGAACAGGACTTCTTCCTTGTAATTGGTAGTCGCCGCCGCGAATACTTCCTTGCCGGATAGCTGCCGGAAGAGACCAAAAGGTCACCGAGACGCATATAGGCCATGCTTATGACACCTCCCCGAAAAAAATACAGATGGGCACACCTTTAATATAACTACGCAATTATAGCACGGTTTTCTTCAAAATCGAGGCTTATTCGTATTTCAATAGGTTTGACGAAATTTTATGCATTTTGTCCCAAAAAAAGAGGACAACCCTGCGCTGAAAAAGCCGCGCGTCGGATAAACCGACGCGCAAAATTTTTATTCCGTTATGTGTTGGAATATGTTGGAGAAATCAAAAAAGATTCGTGATAAAATCCACAAGATTGAATCTCACGACCACGCCGACGAAAACGATGGAGACCATGCTGAGCAGCTTGATGAGAATGTTGACGGCGGGACCTGCCGTATCCTTGAAGGGATCGCCGACCGTGTCGCCGACGACGGCGGCCTTGTGGTTTTCCGAGCCTTTTCCGCCGAAATGATCGGCTTCGATGTATTTCTTGGCGTTGTCCCAGGCGCCGCCGGCGTTTGCCATCATGATGGCGATGGCGAAGCCCGAAACGAGTGCGCCCGCAAGCATTCCGACGACGCCGTTGACGCCGAGCACGAGCCCGACGACGATGGGCGCGACGATGCCGAGAGCGGCGGGCAGGATCATTTCCTTCAAGGACGAGCGTGTGCAGATGTCCACGCAGGAAGCGTAGTCGGCGTCCGCCTTGCCTTCCATCAGTCCCGCGATCTCACGGAACTGGCGGCGCACCTCGACGACAATTTGCTGTGCGGCGCGTCCGACGGCCTTCATGGTGTAGGCGCTGAATAAGAAGGGAAGCATGGCACCGATGAATAAGCCGATGAGCACGGGCGTGTTGGTGATGGAAAGATCGAGCGCCAACGGATCGAGGACGTTCACCTTGTCGGTGTAGGAAACGATGAGTGCGAGAGCGGTCAGAGCCGCACTGCCGATGGCAAAGCCCTTGCCGGTGGCGGCGGTGGTGTTGCCGAGGGAGTCGAGAGAATCGGTGCGTTCACGGACGACGGGTTCGAGCCCCGCCATTTCGGCGATGCCGCCGGCGTTGTCGGCGACGGGACCGTAAGCGTCCGTCGCGAGGGTGATACCGAGGGTGGAAAGCATACCGACGGCGGAAATGCCGATGCCGTAAAGACCGAGGGCAAAATCCGAAGCGCCGCCGGAAACAAAGAAGCTGATGAGGACGGACAGCGCGATGATGACGACGGGGACGGCGGTGGAATGCATACCGAGCGCAAGACCGTCAATGATGACGGTGGCACTGCCGGTGTCGGTGGAGGAGGCGAGCTTCTGCGTCGGCTTGTAGGAGTCGGAGGTGAAATATTCCGTAAAGAAGCCGATGAGCACGCCGGCAAGCAGTCCCGAGACGACGGCGCCGAAGACGCCCTTGTTGGCGGGCAGTAGGAAGAAAATGAGAAGCGCGGCGCCGACGGCGGAAAGGACGGAACTGATATAGGTGCCCTTGCGTAAGGAGCCGAGCAGATCTTTCTGTGTTGCGCCTTCCTTGGTGCTGACGAAGAAGGTGCCGATGATGGAGGAGAGGATGCCGACGGCGGCGATCAGCATGGGGATAAGCACGCCGGGCATATCGAGTCCCGCCGATGCGGCGAGCGCACCTGCCGAGATGACCGAGCCGACGTAGGATTCGTACAGATCGGCGCCCATGCCGGCGACGTCGCCCACGTTGTCGCCCACGTTGTCGGCGATAACGGCGGGATTGCGGGGATCGTCCTCGGGGATGCCGGCTTCCACCTTGCCGACAAGGTCAGCGCCGACGTCGGCGGCTTTTGTGAAGATGCCGCCGCCCACGCGTGCAAAGAGCGCCATGGAACTTGCGCCCATGCCGAAGGTCAGCATGGCGGAGGTGATGGCGGAGGGATCATTGCCGTAAAAGGCTTTGAGGATGAGAAACCAGATGCTTATGTCAAGAAGTCCGAGTCCCACGACGGTCAGTCCCATGACGGTGCCGCTGGAAAAGGCGATGACAAGCCCTTTGTTGAGGCTCTGACGGGCGCCGTTCGCGGTGCGGTTGTTTGCATAGGTGGCGATCTTCATGCCGACAAAGCCCGACAGCCCCGAGAACAGACCGCCCGAAAGGAAGGCGAACGGGACGAAGGGCGTCAGTACGCCGAGAAACGCCATGACGGCGAGAATGACGATCATGACGGCAAAGAAAACGGCGACGGTTTTGTACTGCCGTTTGAGATACGCCATGGCACCGGTGCGGATCTTGCCGGCGATGGCGATCATTTCGGGCGTGCCCTCCGGCTGTTTCTTCACCCAATAGAATTTGTAGACGGCAAAGAAAAGACCGACGAGCGCTGCGGCTAATACAAGGTACGGTGCGATGGCAAACATGAAAATTCCTCCCGAAAAAGTTTGACAAATAAATAACATTATGAAAGGGGTAATATGTATTATAACGGACGGCGGAGAAAAAGTCAAGTAAAAATTGAGATTTTTATAAAAAAAACGAAAAAATCAGGCAAGCCGCCCGACGAAGAAGCGGAACGCATGGGGAAGGGCGTAGACGTCGCGGATATCGTCCGGCGAGACGAAGAGAAAGGCGTCCGACGGTGTGCCGAGCGTGACGGAAAAGCCGACCATGTGCCATTCGACGTGGGAAAAGACGTGTTTTGCCGTGCCGAGCGGCGTGATGTCCGTCGGTGAAAAACCGTCGGCGGTCAGCTTTTCCGCAAGGGCGTCCTCCGTGAGATGCCCGTCAAGGGAGGGAAATTCCCAAAGCCCGCCGAGCAGTCCTTTTTCCGGGCGGCGGCGAATGGCGTAGGTGGCGCCGTAGCGCAAGAGCAGGACGGTCTTGTTTTCGATCCTTCGTTCGGCGGGCGCTTTCCGCACGGGATAGGCGTCGGCCGTGCCGTCCGCGAAAGCCTTGCAGTGATCGCGGATGGGGCAGAGCGCACAGCGCGCTTCCCCGTTGGGGATGCAGACCGTCTCGCCGAGCTCCATGAGTCCCTCGGTCAGTAACGAGGCGTCTTTTCCCGTCGGATAGATTTCTTTTAACAGTGCCGTCACCCATTTGCGCGTGGCGGGGGAAAGAACGTCGTCCGGGCAGGCGAAAACGCGCATGAGCACGCGCAATACGTTGCCGTCGACGGCGGGCTCCGGCTTTCCGTAGGCGATGGACGCGACGGCGCCCGCCGTGTAGTCGCCGATACCGGGGAGCTTTCGCAGAAGCGCGGCATCGTCCGGCAGACGTCCGCCGTAGGTTTCGCATAGGATGACCGCCGCTTTTTTTAAGTTCTTGGCGCGGCTGTAATAGCCGAGTCCCTGCCATAGCTTCATGAGATGCTCGTCGTCAACGCGCGAAAGGGCGGGAATATCCGGAAGTTCAGACAGAAAGCGCTTGTAGTAGGGGAGCGCCGCCTCGATGCGCGTCTGTTGGAGCATGATCTCGGACAGCCATACGTGGTAAGGCGAGGGATCGGTGCGCCAGGGGTAGTCCTTGCGGTTTTGCCTGTACCACGCGATGAGCGGACCGACGCAGGCGGCGGCACGCGACGTAAGAGAGGGAACGTCAGGTGACATGGCGGCACTCCTTTCCTTGGTTCTCATAGATTCACACACATATATTATACGATTTTCCCGCAAAAAATCAAGCACTTGTCAAAAAAGGCTTGCAAGCGGAAGAAACCTGTGATAAAATAACGGTAACATCGGGAGGGATGGATATGGATCGGACGTATGAGGCGCTTTTACGGAAAACCGAGCGCATTTTGACGGAAAACCGATACGAAAAGGACAGGTATCCGTGGGGGAAGTACCGCATGATAAGCCCCGGAAAGGGACACTATTTCGGCGTGTGGAACTGGGACAGTGCCTTTCATGCCATCGGGATGCTGTCACTCGATAAAGAGATGGCAAAGGAGCAGATCCTCGGCTTTCTGCAATTCCAGAAGGCGGACGGACTGCTTCCGGACGTGGTGCATGAGGACGGACGTGTTCTGGATACCTATACCAAGCCGCCCGTCATGGCGTATGCGGCATGGCGCGTTTACGGAGAGACCGGCGATAAGGCATTTTTGAAAGAGGTCTACCCGGCGCTCGTCCGCAACGAGGCATTCTGGATGAATAAGCGGCAGGCGGACGGGATGTTCCATTACGACGCCGACAGAGAGGGCATCGACGAGGCGACGTATCTCGAACACGTCGGCTGGGAATCCGGCTGGGACAATTCCCCGCGCTGGGATCATCAGCCGCAGGACTATTTCGCGGTCGATCTCAACTGCTTCATGATCCTGACGTACGAAGCCCTTGCCGGCATGGCAAAAGAGCTCGGTGTGGATGCGTCGGTGTGGCAGAGCAAGCGGGACGCGCTCACGGAAAAGATCGAAAGCGTGCTGTGGAACGGAAAGATCGGCGCCTACGTCGATTTCAACTATAAGACGGGCGAGCCGACGACGGTGCTGACGCCGGCGTCGTTCATGCCGCTGTTCGTCAGGGTCGCGTCACCCGCGCATGCCGAAAAGATGCATGAGATCGCGCTCGCGCACTTCATGCCGGGTATGCCGACGGTGTCGTATGACGATCCCGCCTACTCGCTCGATTACTGGCGCGGTCCGAGCTGGCTCAATACGGCGTATTTTGCCGCCAAAGGTCTGAAAAACTATCACTTTGACGCCACGGCGGACGAGCTGCGCGATACCGTGCTCGGCTGGGTGGCAAACGACGGCGAATACGTTCACGAGAACTACGACGCCCGCACCGGAAAAGGGCTGTATTCCGAGAATTTCTCGTGGAGCTGTGTTTTCGTGCGGGAATTCATCCTGCACTTCGGGGACTGAAAGTGCCATGAAACAGATGTCAAAGCAGACGCTCCGTGCGGCGTTCCGGGATACGCTCCCCGTCATGACGGGGTATCTCGTGCTCGGCACGGGCTTCGGTATCCTCATGAAAACGCAGGGCTACGGTACGGTATGGGCGCTCGCCATGAGCCTTTTCGTGTATGCCGGCTCTATGCAGTACGCGTCTCTCGGACTGTTCGCGGGCGGTGCGTCGCTCGTCACGGTGGCGCTCACGACGCTTGCCGTCAATGCGCGGCACCTGTTTTACGGCGTGTCGATGGAGAGCGCCTACCGCCACGTCGGAAAAAGCAAACCGTATCTCATCTTTTCATTGACCGACGAGACGTACTCCCTTGTGTGCGGCGGGGATAAAAGCAGGGATTACTGCCTTGCCGTGAGCGTGCTGGATCACGTTTACTGGGTGACGGGAACGCTCATCGGCAGCCTTGCCGGAAGCGTGTTCCCGTTTGATACAAAGGGCATGGATTTTGCGCTCACGGCGTTGTTTCTCACCATTTTCACCGACCGTTTCCTCAATGACAAACAGCATTTTCCCGCGCTTGCCGGGATCGTTTCGTCGGTCGCGTGCCGGCTGATTTTCGGTGCGGACGCCTTTCTCATCCCGTCGATGGCGGTCATCCTTGTCATACTTCTTCTGGGAAAGCGGGGGATGACGCATGAGCGATAAGCAGATGCTTCTTGCCGTTGTTGTCATCGCCGTTGTTACGGCTTTCACCCGCTTTGCGCCGTTCGTACTGTTCGCGGGCAGAAAGACGCCGTCGTGGGTGAATTATCTCGGCAAAGTTCTGCCGGGCGCCGTTATGGGCATGCTCGTAGTGTACTGCCTGCGCGGTGTGCATCTCGATGTGCCGGGCGGCTTCGTACCGGAGCTCGTCGCGGGTGCGGTGACGGTGGTCAGCTACGTTTTCAAGCGCAATACGCTTGTCAGTATTCTCGCCGGGACGGTGTGCTATATGCTGCTCGTGCAGCTCGTTTTTGTCTGATTTTTCTGCGTTTTTGCGCCCTTCTCGGGAAGAGAGGGGCGCTTTTTTCATTATTTATTATTTACAAAAAAAACATGAAATGTGTTGCGATGCAGGGTATAATACAAGAGGAATATTATGGCACGCGGCGGAAGAACGCCCGTGAGAAGAAGGTATCATATGAAAAAACGAATGACAGCGATGATCGTTGCGGCGCTTGCCGTATTTCTGGGAATTGCGGCGGCAGCGGAAACGGTGGAGGTCTCCACGGCGGAGGAACTGATGGCGCTTGCCCTTAACGATAAGGAAGCAAGCTACGTGCAGACGGCGGACATCGACCTTTCGGGTGTGACGTTCGTGCCGGTCGGCAACGCCGACGAGCCCTTCCGCGGCGTATACGACGGCGGCGGGTATACCATATCCGGCGGCGGCATTGCGGGAGACGGGATGTCGGCGCTTTTCGCCCACACGAACGGCGCCAAGATCCGCAACGTCAACGTCAGAAACGTTCGTGTGAGTGCGGCGGCCTATTTCGGCGGCATCGTCGCCAAGGCGGCGGGACATACCGCCGTTTCGGACTGTACTTTTGAAGGAACGTTCGTCTTTTCGGATACCTTTACGGCGCCCGCAGCGCGCGGCGGCGGCATTGTCGGCTACGCGGCAAAGGACGCTTCCGTCGAGGACTGCCGTGCCACGGCAAAGTTTGAAAACGCGCAGACGCAGATCGCCACGGACTTCGGCGGCATCGTCGGCGACAACGCCGGTCTTGTCAACCGATGCGAATACTACGGCACGCTGACCATGACCTCGGCAAAATATATGCTTTCGCTTGGCGGCGTCGTCGGCGAGAACAGCGGAGAAGTGTCTCATTCGTATAATCACGGAAACCTTTCGGCGACCGTCATGGCGGAAAGCGCGTACGCGTACGTCGGCGGCGTCGTCGGCTATCAGAACGGCGGCACCGTCACTCATACGCTCAATACGGCGTCCGTGACGGGCAACGGCAACGGCGTGTATCCCGCGTACGTCGGCGGTATCGTCGGCGGCAACCGCAACGGTCTTGTCGAGATCTCGCGCAATAACGGAAAACTTACCGGAAATTCCGCCTACGTCGGCGGCATCGTCGGCGTCAACTTCGGAAGCGAGGGCACGGCGAAGGTCGTCAACTGCCTGAGTGAAAACACCTTTGTTTCGACCGACTCGACCTCCGGCGGCATTTCCGGCATCAACGCCACGTCGGACGACGTGACGAGCGCGGCGTACCTCGCGTCGTCTCTCGCCACAAAATCCGGCAAGGCGGCGGGCGTCGAGGAGCATACCGTCGGCACGCACGCCGTCACCGACGTGTACGTCAATAACGTAGCGAGCAGGACTGCCACGACTGCCATGAAGACGGCGACGACGTACCCGGGCTATGAAGATCCGGCATGGCTGTTCGCGCAGAATCGCCTGCCGACGCTGCGTATTGCGGATACGACGGAAAACGCGGGGAGCATGGCGAGCGAATTCGGCACCCTGCTGTATGAAAACACCTTTGAGTATTACGAAGCGGGCACGGATGCCGCGAATATCGTCAACACATGCCGTTCCCCGGCGGACGAGGTCTATCACGCGGGTGTCTTCGCCGCGGAGGGCGGTCTGTCCGTGCGCTTTGCCGCAACGGAAGGGCTTGCGAAGAACGTCATCGCCGAGGCGGGACAGAACGGCTTCTTGAAAACCAACGGAAGCGCCGGCACCTGGTACGGCATCGTGCAGCTTTCCGACGCGCTGACGGGCGCCGGTATCTATACCGTGACGGCGGATTATTACGTTTCGCCGGCCTGCACGAGCGCTCCGTATTTTTCCGTTTCGCTCGGCGACGCCAGCGTGCTGACGCCCAAATGGAGCGAAACGCCTCTGTGGATATATGAATATGCCGTTTCCACGACGCCGGGACAGACGTTTGACCGCATCACCTACGGTGCGGCGAATAACGGCGGTTTTTACGGGCTCGACAATCTGCGCATCTACTATCAGCCGGTCATCACCTACGTCAATACGGCGGATGAGACGGTCTATACGGCGTCGGCTCTCGGCGCCGGCAGCGTCTTCTATCATCCCGACTGCCCCGTCACGGAGGACGGACAGATCGGCTGGTCGACCGAAAAGAACGGCAGAGCCGTTTCCGTGTTGACCAATATCGCCGAGGATATCACGCTGTATCCGGCGTTCGGCAAGACGTGCACCGTCACTTATTACGGAACGGACGACACGGTCGTCAAGACCGAGACCGTATCGGAGGGAAGCGGTTATACCGTTGCCTGCGATATCGGTGCCTTTGCGGAGACGGCGGACGGGATTTGCAGGGTGATCGGCTGGTCGCGCGAAAAAGGCGGAGAGGCGATCACGGGTATCGTAAGCGTGACGGAGGATGTCTCGTTGTATCCCGTCACCGCCAAGATCGCCGATCGGTACGGCCGGTACGGTATCTTGCAGTATTTCGACGATTTCGAGCATCTTGCCGTCGATACGGCATCCTACACCGAGACAAAGGCAGACGGAAACGCCTACTTCGGCGGTCTGTACAAGAATGCGACCGTCTCGTCCGGTGTCGCGACGGGCACGTTTTCCATCGGCGGCGACGCCAACGGACGGTATGCCGGTGTCAAAGTCCCGTCGGGTGCGGGTTACGCCGGTATCATGGTGACGGACGCGGCAAGCGGGAAAGGCGTGCTCACGGTGATGTACGACTACTATCACGCCGACGCCTCGCAGGAAAATATCCAGCTTTGGGTGAATGCCGGAACGGCGGGTGTTACGACGCCGTATCGGTATAACTGGGTGCGCGACGCGGTTTATTCCCTCGCGGAAGGCGTGTCGCTCGGGCGCTTCGGCGTCGGTTCGGCATGGTACTGGGGCGGCAGCACCTACCATGATAATATCCGTATTTACTATGCGCCGCTCGTTTCGTACGCCGATCACGAAGGCAATATCGTATCGTCGTCGGTCGTGTATGAGGGGCTCGGCGCCTATGAGCCCGACGGCGAATACGGAGAGGACGTCGGCGGCTTCCGCCAGCTCGGTTGGACGACCGAACAGGGCGGTACGCAGGTCATGACTTCCGTTTCCCTCACCGGCGACACGGTGTTCTACCCGGTATACGGGCAGGCGATCGAGGTGCGCTATTACGCACCGGACGGCAGTGTGCTGTACCGTGAGACGGTCGAAACGGGCAAGGACTACGCCGTGACGTATCCCGTACTTTCCGGCTTTATTGCTTCGGACGGCAAGGTCACGCGTCAGACGGGCTGGTCGTGCGAAAAGGGCGGCGAAGCCGTTTCGCTCATCGCGGGCGTGACGGGCGACGTCGATCTGTATCCCGTGACGGAAGCGCCGGTTGCCGATCAGTACAGTCAGTACGGTGTTTTACAGTATTTTGACAATTTTGAGCATCTTGCCGTCGATACGGCATCCTACACCGAGACAAAGGCAGGCGGAAACGCCTACTTCGGCGGTCTGTACGAGAACGCGACTGTCTCGTCCGGCGTTGCAACGGGCACATTTTCCATCAGCGGCGACGTCAACGGACGGTATGCCGGTGCCAAAGTCCCGTCGGGCGCGGGTTATGCCGGCATCACGGTAACGGGTGCGGCAAGCGGAAAAGGTGTATTTACGGTGATGTACGATTACTATCACGCCGACGCCTCGCAGGAAAATATCCAGCTTTGGGTAAATTCCGGAACGGCAGGCGTTTCGACACCGTATCGGTATAACTGGGTGCGCGACGCGGTTTATTCCTTCGCGGAAGGCGTGCCGATCGACCGCTTCGGCGTCGGTTCGGCGTGGTATTGGGGCGGCAGCACCTACCATGATAACATCCGCATTTATTACGCGCCGGTCGTCTCGTATGCGGACGCAAACGGTATGACCGTGCAGACCGAGCTGACGTGCGGCGGCGATTATACCGTGAGAACGGATAACTATCTGAACGGCTCGCAGATCGGCTGGGCGCTGACGAAGGACGCCGAAACGCCGGTGACTACGCTGTTCGCACTCGCGGATGATGCCGTGCTGTATCCGGTGTTCGGTGCGCCGGTGTACGCCGTCACGTTCGTGTCGGAGGGCGTCACCCTGACCGAATATTCCGCTTCCGTTGCGGAGGGCGCAAGCGTCACGAATATCCCCGGTGCGCCTGTTTCGTCCGATGAAAGCAAAGTGTTCGATCACTGGGCGGTGAACGATGTCGAGGTCGATCCGGCAACGTATGAGATCAAGGCAGATACCACCTTTACGGCGGTGTTCCGCACAAAGACTTATGCTGTGACCTTTATTTCGGAGGGCACAGAGCTGACCGCCTATGCGGCAACGGTTTCGCACGGCGCAAGCGTCACGAATATCCCCGGTGCGCCTGTTTCGTCCGATGAAAGCAAAGTGTTCGATCATTGGGCGGTGAACGATGTCGAGGTCGATCCGGCAACGTATGAGATCAAGGCGGACACCACCTTTACGGCGGTGTTCCGGATAAAGACTTACGCCGTGACCTTTATTTCGGAGGGCGCAGAACTGACCGCTTATGCGGCAACGGTTTCGCATGGCGCAAGCGTCACGAATATCCCCGATGCGCCCGTTTCGTCCGATGAAAGCAAAGTGTTCGATCATTGGGCGGTGAATGACATCAAGGTCGATCCGGCAACGTATGAAATCAAGGCGGATACCACCTTCACGGCGGTGTTCCGCACAAAGACTTACGCCGTGACCTTTATTTCGGAGGGCGCAGAACTGACCGCCTATGCGGCAACGGTTTCGCATGGCGCAAGCGTCACGAATATCCCCGGTGCGCCTGTTTCGTCCGATGAAAGCAAAGTGTTCGATCATTGGGCGGTGAATGATGAAGAGGTCGATCCGGCAACGTATGCGATCAAAGCGGACACCACCTTTACGGCGGTGTTCCGGGATATCCCGTGGATGGGTGCCCGCATCGCACAGAGCGACTGCGTGGTCACGCTCAAAAACATCCCGGCGTCGAGTCAGCTCATCGTGGCGTTCTATCGCGACGGACGCCTGCTGTCGGCAAAGATGCGCCTGACGGGGGCTTCGCAGACCGAGACCTTCGCCGTGGCGGCGCAGGCGGACACCGTGCGGGTGTTCTTATTCGAAAACGCCGAGACCGTCCGACCGTTCCTGGCGTCGCTCACGGTCGCGCCGTAACACGAAAAAAGTCTGCCGACGGGATCTCCGTCGGCAGGCTTGCTTTTGTTTTCCGGAAAGGTCAGGCGTTTTCGATCTCGGCGTCCGGTGCGTTTTTCCCGACGCTTTCGATGCCGTTCTGACAACCGCTCTTGGACTTGTAGCCTTCGCTCGTGGCGATGACTTCACCGTTTCCGGCTTTCAGATCGAATTTGAAGCCGGTCGAAGTTTTTTTGACGATAAATTTTCCTATGGGAAAGACCTCCTTTGTTTTTCTTACCCATAATATGGCAAAAATAATTGTTTTTGTCAATAGATGTTGCGAAAAAAGAAAAGAATTTGTCGCTTTTGCACAAAAGCAAAGCCGGACATTCTGCTTGAAATCCGTCCGCCCGTGTGTTATACTATACACGATCATTCATGATAACGGAGGCATAGCCGTGAACGTACGCAGATCCATACCGAACAGACGAAAAGGCATCAGATGGCTGGCAGGGGTGGCAGCCCTGCTCGGCGCGCTTGCTTTGTGTGCTTCCGCCGCGGCGTTTTCCGGCGGGAACGGAACGGCGGAAGCGCCGTACCGTCTTGCGAATGCCGCCGATCTTGCGGCGTTTGCGGAAAAGGTCAACGCGGGTGACGCGGATTATGCGAAGGCGCATTACCGCCTGGCGGACGATATCGTCCTTTCGGGGACCGAGTGGACGCCGATCGGCACGGAAAATACCCCGTTTGCGGGCACGTTCGACGGCAACGGCTATTATATCACGGATTTCCGCATCACGCGGGAAACTGCCTTCGCCGGTCTTTTCGGCGTAACGGAAAACGCGGAGATTTTCGGGCTTGCGCTTGCGGGCTTTACCGCGGACGTGACGTCCTCCGGCAGCGTAAGTGCCGGCGCCCTCGTCGGAAAAGCGTGTGCTTCCGACGGCGGACAGTCTTTTATCCATGACTGTATGGTATACGGAAGCGTGCATGCGTCGTCGGACGCCTCCGCCGCGGTCGGCGGGCTCGTCGGCACGTTTGCCTCGGAGCGCGGTACGCTCATCGGGGTGTACGATTGCGTTTCCCGCACGGACGTGAGCGCCGAATCCTCCGTCAACGCCATGAGCGGCGGTGCGGTCGGCACCTTCCGCACCTATTCCGCGGGAGAAGGCGGCATACGGCGATGCGTGTGCGTCGGAAAAGTGAAGGCACAGGCATCGGCACAGGGCTCGGCGTTTGCCGGCGGCGTGACGGGCTATCTGTTCGGAGAGGATCCGGGCTGGGTGGGTGCGGCGGCACTGATGCGTGCGGGTGCGGACGTGTCGGGGTGTATCGTGGACAGCCGCATCACGGCGGGTACCGACGCCCTCCAATCGTATGCCGGCGCCGTCTGTGGAAAAGCAAGTCAGTTCGTACTTCTTTCGGACAGTTACCGTGTTCCCGAAACGACCGTTTCCGGCAAGAGCACCAATACGGACGGTACCCGAAGCGGGGAAAAGCGGACGTTGGTCACGGCATCCTTTTTGAGCGGCACGCTCGGTTTCGATACCGTCGGGGTATGGATGCCGCAGATGGGAGAATATCCCGTCATCCGTCTGCTCACGTCGGGAAAGTGCGGCAAGGACGTCAAGTATATACCGGATATAGAGGCGGAAACGCTCGTCATAACGGGATACGGAAAAATGACGGATTTCACGGGCGTGTGGGAGACGCCGTGGCAGGATGTCGGTGCTTTTGCGAAGAACCTTGCGGTGCGGGACGGCGTGACGGGTATCGGCACGTGGGCATTCGCAGGCATGGAGCGCCTTGCGTCGGTGACACTGCCGCCGAGCCTTACGGATATCGGCGCTCATGCGTTTGACGGCTGTAAAGGGCTTGCCGACGTGTATTTCAAGGGTACGCGTGCGCAATGGAAGACCGTTTCCGTCGGAAGCGGCAACGATTGGCTTACCGATGCGGTCATGCGTTTCGATTCGCTCGTGACGTACGACGCGGCGGGCGGTAAAAACGCACCGGAAGCACAGTATAAGACCTACGGGAACGCGATAACGCTGTCGACGGTCATCCCGACGCGGGAAGGCGGCACCTTCCTCGGCTGGACAAGCGACGGCGGCAAAACGCTTTGGCGTCCGGGGGCTACCTATAAAGAAGAAAAAGACCTTGCGCTGACGGCGGTCTGGCAGATGCGGCAGGTAACGCTGACGCTTTACGGGTGCGGCGGCTTGCCGGAGAAGAACGTGCTCGTGCGGGACTACGGCACGTCCGTCATCCTGCCGACGCCGGACAACGGCGGCTATTACGTACTCGACGGCTGGGCGGCGGAAGAAGGCGGCAGAACGGTGAAAATGGCGAACAGCTCTTTCACCTTTACCGAGGACACGACGCTGTACGCCGTTTGGAAACTGCGTACCGGCACCTGCGGAACGGGGCTCAGGTGGACGCTTCGGGCGGACGGAACACTCGTCATATCCGGAAGCGGCGCCATAACGGATTTCAAGTCCTCCTCCGCATCGCCCTGGTATGCCTTCCGCACGCTCATAAAGCGGATCGTTTTCGACGGTGCCGTCACCCGCATCGGGGACTACGCGTTTTACCGCTGCGGTGAAACGGCGGCGCCGACCTTCCCGGATAGCCTTGTCAGCATAGGAAAAGAGGCGTTTTACGGCTGTAATGCCATGGCGTCCGTCATCCTTCCGGACGGCGTGACGGAGGTGGGCAGAGGCGCCTTCTCGCACTGCGAGGGACTGACGGAGGCCGTGCTCGGCGAAAAACTGACGGCACTGCCGGAAAAAGTTTTCGAAAAGGATACGTCCCTTGCCCGCGTGACCTTCGCGGACGGGCTGCTGTTCATCTACGACGAGGCGTTCTCCGGCTGCGAGGCGCTGACGGGGCTCGTTTTCCCCGAAAAACTTCTTGCAATCGGGGTTCTCGCCTTCCAAGGATGCGGAAAACTGAAAGATATAACGGTGCCGGCGGGCGTGACGTCGCTCGGCTTCGGCGCGTTTTACGGCTGTGAGGCGACGGAAAGCATCAGTCTGCCCGTCAGCGTGACGTCCATCGGCGAGAGCGCCTTTTCGGGCTGTCCGGGCACGGCGGTCGTGTCATACGCCGGTACGCGCAGAGAGTTCCGGGAGATCGTGATCGGAAGCGATAACGACATCCTTACCGAAAAGGGTCTGCGTTGCGTCAGCGAGATCATCTTCGACGGATGCGGCGGCGAAAACGTGCCGGAGACGGTGCGCAAGACATACGGAGAGCCGTGCCTACTGCCGCAAAGCGAACCGAAGAGAGACACCTACGCCTTTGCCGGTTGGGCGACGGAACCGGCGGGAGAGCCCGTATATCAGCCGGGCGACGCCTACCGCGCCGAGCTTGACGTGACGCTGTACGCCGTGTGGATGCCGATACGTGCGACCTTTGCCGAATGGGAGAAAACGGACGGCGGCACCGTCTGCACGGTGCGCTTGCAGCATATCCCGGTCGGCGCCCTGCTTGTCGCGGCGGGCTATGACAAAAACGGCAGACTGACGGACGTGCGCCTCACGACGCATACGGCGGATACCGCAAGCGAAAGCCTGACGTTAGCGGAAAACGTGTGTACGGTAAAACTTTTGACGCTGTCGGACGGCGGCACGCTTGTCCCGCTCACCGAGGCGAAGCAGGAGCATTTCGGTTTTTGAAAAACACGGCAAAAAATCCTTGACAAAAGGAAATATCTGTGTTATAATCCAAACGAAGATAGAGGCGCGCCCGCGAAAAGTACCGTGGTCAAACGACTGCCAAGCCGCACGGGAAAGGCAACGGCGCCGAAGCGGATGCCGCGGCGGGTATCCTGCTGGCAGTACGGAGAATATCCGTGGTGCTGTCGCAGTCATGCGGAGAGCTATCCTGATGATTCACGACATAAGTGTATGGTCGGGACAGCCGTTGAATAAGGCTGTCCCTTTTTTTGAAAAAACGGCAGAGCGAGGGAGGAAACCAACATGAAAAACACGGTATTTACGGGAGTTGCCACGGCAATCGTCACCCCCATGAACGAAAAGGGCGTGGATTACGAGGCGTTCGGCAGGCTCATCGACTGGCAGGTCGAACAGGGCGTCAACGCCATCGTGGCGGCGGGAACAACGGGTGAAGGAGCGACGCTTTCGAACGACGAGCACGAACAGGTGCTGAAATTCTGCGTGGATAAGGTGGGCGGACGGGTACCCGTCATCGCCGGCACCGGCTCCAACGATACGGCGTACGCGATAGAGCTGACAAAGTATGCCTGCAAGATCGGCGTGGACGCCGTCCTGCTCGTGACGCCCTACTATAACAAGGCGACGCAGAACGGACTTGTGGCGTCGTTTTCGGCGATCGCCGACGCGTCGGATAAGCCGTGCATCCTGTATAACGTCCCGTCGCGTACCGGCTGCAATCTGCTGCCGGCGACCGTGAAGAAGCTTTCGGAGCATCCGAATATCGTCGCTATTAAAGAAGCCAGCGGCAACATCTCGCAGATCGCGCAGGTGGCGGCGCTGTGCGGCGATGCCATAGATATCTATTCCGGCAACGACGATCAGATCGTGCCCGTCCTGTCGCTCGGCGGCAAGGGCGTCATCTCGGTGCTGTCGAACCCGATGCCGAAGGAAACGGTCGCCATCTGTGATAAATTCTTCGCGGGTGACGTGGCGGGTGCGGCGGCGCTTCAACTGAAACTGCTTCCGCTCATCGACGCGCTGTTCTGCGAGGTCAACCC
>JAZRVE010000051.1:0-59523 GCA_045598975.1 Eubacteriales bacterium | reverse complement strand
CCTACGGCTTCGTTTCAAAGGCTTCCAATCGCGAATAATGCCATATCTTTTATTTTTTCTTCCTAAATGGCTCATATCAATTGACAACGCAGATATTTTGCGTAGAAATAAGCGGGATGTACTTGAAAATCAGGCGGCTTCATGATATAATTGTAATATATTGAAAACGGATGTGATGTTATGCTCTTTTATCTGATCCGCCACGGCGATCCCGACTATCAGAATGATACGCTGACGCCGCTCGGATGGCGGCAGGCGGAGGCACTTTCCCGCAGGTTTTCCCTTCATGGGCTTGACCGGATCTATTCCTCTCCGTTGAAGCGGGCGCAGGACACGGCAAAGCCGACAAGCGAGGTCCTGCATCTGCCCGTGGGAATCGAGGACTGGGCGTCCGAAACCCATGCCTGGGAGGATATGGCGGGCGCTTTGCCGGACGGAAACAACGGCTGGGTATTCATACAAAAGCAGTTTGAAATACTTAACGAGGAAACCGTAAAACTCGACTGGGAGAATTGGTGGGAGGCTCCATGCTTTTCGACGCTCCGCGACCGCATAAAAAAAGGATTTGAGCGGATGCAGGCGGCGTCCGACGACTTTTTCGCACGTCAGGGATATGTTCGCGAGGGCAGAAGATACCGCGTGGAAAAGCCGAACGACGATCGGGTGGCGCTGTTTTGCCATCAGGGCTTTTCGATGGAATTCCTGCCGGTCCTTTTGCAGATACCGCCACAGTACACGTTTGCCGGGTTTGATTTTTCTCATTCGTCGGTTTCCGTTTTTGAATTTCGCAATGATGAATCCGGCTATACCATGCCGCGTTGTCTGTGCCTCTCCGATCTTTCCCATATCTATGCGGATCGGCTTCCGTATAAATACCACGGGAAACTTGAAATCTGACCGAAAATGGAATAAAACGGCTCGCCGTACGGTGAGCCGTTTTATTTATAAATAAAATAAATCAAACATTCTTTTCACAGGAAAACGTCCGGAGAAAAGCTGTGCGGCAAGGCACAATCACGCACGGATACGACGGAAAGCAAGAATTTGGAAAAATATCAGATTTGTTCAATTATATGTTTAATTTGTCGGCTTGACACGGCTGACGGACTGGTATACAATAGGGTTGAAAAAAGTATATTCTTTTGACAAAGATGGAAAAGAAAAGAGGAAAAAGAAAATGAAACCGTTCAAGCATTTACTGGTTTTGGGTGACAGCCTTTCTTACAACCGCTACGATTACGGCGACGAATGCCTCATGTCCGCGACCGACTGTGAGGTCGGTATGCTGTCGTGGTCGTTTTTGCTGCGCGACCGCATCATCACGGGCGCAAAGGATTTTATCCATGCGTCGACGCTCCGCCGCCCGCATACTTCTCTTCCCGGCACGCTGTTCGGTAACCGCTCGTTTGACGGTAATAACGATACCGTTTTCAACTATCCGGCAAAGACCGACAGCATTACGCTCTGCTTGCAGAAGTGCCCCGACGGCGGTACCTATACCGTAAAGGTCGACGGCGCCGAAGAGGGCACCGCGATCTCTTTTGCCGGCGACGAAAAGCAATTCCACGGCAGAGAGGTGTTCTGGGTGACGATGCCGGCTGACGCACAGCGGGAATACCATGAGATCACCTTCACCGGAGAAGGACCGTATACCGTCATTGGGCTTTCGTCGGAGGAACGCACATGGGAAGTCAGCGGCTACGGCAGCATGACGGTCGATTTCTTCGTCAGGAATTATGAAGAAAAGGTGCGCCCGTTCTCGTTTGACGCGGTTCTTATGATCCTCGGCGCCAATGACTATCAGCATACGCCGCTTGCCGATTTTGAAAGCGCATACCGCACGCTTCTCGAAAGGATCCGTGTGCAGTGCCCCGGTACGCAGATCGTGCTGATGTCGCCGACGGATTTGCAGAACGCCACCGATCCCGAGTCCGACGCCAACAGCTACACAAGCCTTAAAACCGCAGAGCCGTATCGTGATGTCATGCGTAAGCTCGCAAGCGAATTTGACGGCGAGTGGTTCGATACCTTAGAGGCGTTTAAAGGATACCCGATCGGAAAATGGCGCTTTGACAACGTGCATATGACGCGGCTCGGCAACGTCCTGCTGTATCGGAAGCTCGAAAAGTTCATGAATATCTGATCGCGCCGAAAAAGCGAAAGAGCAAGATTTGCAATGTCTTTTGCAACATTTGCAATGGGAATTTCCCGCGGATATCCTATAATATTATTAAATGGAAAACATCTTTGTGACGAATCATCGTGGAAAATAACGACAGGGAAGTGATACGATGAATCTGGAATACGCAGAATACGACAACGTGCTGTTTGACGACGGGACACTGCCGTTTGTGTATCGTCTCAGCAAAACGGTGGGGGATGACTACCCGCTTGATCTGCGCTGGCATGAGCAGATGGAAATCAAGTATATCGTGTCGGGAAAAATGGAGATCGTCTGCAACTCGCAGGTGCACTGCGTGGAGGAGGGCGACCTCATTATCATCAACCCTTACGAAAGGCACACCAACCACGTTGCCAAGGGGACGAACGTCACCTATCATATGCTTCTCGTGGATCTGTCCGAGAATTTCACGGGGTTTCTGTTCGACCGCTATTTCGCACCCTATCTGCGGGGCGAATACCGCTTCGGCACCGTTATCCGCAAATCGGAGCTTGTCAAAAAGGCGCTCGATATGTTCGGTGCGCTGTGCGCCGACGACGCCGTGCGTCCCATCAAGACCTACGGGCTGTTTCTTGACCTGTTCTCTCATTTGCAGAAGGATAAGACGAAGATGAATTATCCGCTCACCGTCGACCGTTCGGAGAACTCCAAATGTCAGGAGAACATCGTGACGACGACGCTCAACTACATTTTCGAGCACTATGCGGAGCCCATCAAACTCTCGGAAGTGGCAAAGCTCTGCTTTATCACGGAGGAGCACCTCTGCCGCACTTTCAAGGCGGTGGTCGGCAAATCGCCCAAGAATTTCATCGTGGAGTTCCGCATCGGCAAAGCCGAGGTGTTCATGCTCCACTCCAAGCTCAGCATCAAGGAAGTCGCCGGTGAGTGCGGCTTCAAGGACAGCGCGTATTTCTGCCGCTGTTTCAAAAAGTATAAAGGAATATCGCCGTCGGAGTTCATACGGCTTTCGACGGCAAATAAGGAGGAAAGATCATGATAAGATTTTGTATCGTCGGATGCGGCACCATTTCCGCATGGCACGCGAAAGCCATTGAAAAGGCCGAGGGCGGAACGCTCGTCGGCGTTGTGGACGTCCGCAGGGAAAGCGCGGAAGCCTTTGCCAAGGAAAGAGGCGTAAAGGCATACGAGTCGCTTGAAGACATGCTTGCCGATAAGTCGGTGGACGCCGTCTGCATCTGCACGCCGAGCGGATTCCATTTTGATACGGCGAAAAAGGCGATAGCGGCTGGCAAGCACGTTCTTGTCGAAAAGCCGCTCGCCATGACGACGGAGGAATGCGACGAGCTGGTCGCCCTTGCCAAGGAGAAAAAGGTCTGTGCCGGCGTCATTTCGCAGTACCGTTTTTCGCCTGCCATTCAGGAACTCAAAAAGATCGTTTCCGAGGGCAGACTCGGCAAGATCGTGACGGCAGACCTTATCATGAATTATTTCCGTTCGCAGGAATACTACGATTCCAGCTCGTGGCGCGGCACGTGGAAGTTGGACGGCGGCTCGCTGATGAATCAGGGCATCCACGGCGTGGACGCACTGCTGTATATCATGGGCAATGCCAAGAGCGTGTACGGCTATGCCCGTACGCTTGCCCATAAAATGGAAGCGGAAGATACCGCAAACGCCACGGTGGAATTTGAAAACGGTACGCTGGGGCTCGTGCAGAGCAGTACGGCGATCTATCCCGGCTCGCCGCGTAATATCGTGCTCGCCGGCACCAAGGGAACGGTTTCCGTCAAGGATGATATTATCGTAGAATGCGATATCGAGGGCGGTTACACCATTCCGGCAAACTGCCTTGCCCCCGAAAAGAAGAACGAAGGCTTCCAGGATCCGACCGGCATCAGCACGGCGGGACACGAGTATCAGTTACAAAACTTCATCGACGCCATCCGGGAGGGCAAAGAGCCGGCAGTCCCGCTTTCCGAGGGCAGACGTACGGTGGCGTTCATCAACGCGGTCTATCAGTCCTCCCGTGAAGAAAGACCGATACAATTATAAAAATCAGGATAGGAGATGGCGGGTGTGATCATTGACGCACACAACCATGCCGACTGGCATGGGCATGACCTGAAAGCGTTCATACAGAATATGGACGAATGCCACATTGACAAAACGTGGATCTTAACGTGGGAGACACCCATTCCCGACTGGAACGGATTTCATGTGACGGACGGTGCTATTTTCCGCCGTTCGATGGAGGAATCGGTCGCCGTTCCGTTTGAGCGGTGTCTGTTCTATAAGGAGCAGTGCCCCGACCGTTTCATTCTCGGCTATGCGCCCGATCCGCGCCGTCCGGAGGCGATTTCCGCTCTCAAAGCGGCAGTCAACATCTACGGCGTGCAGGTGTGCGGTGAGATCAAGTTCCGCATGATGTACGATAACCCCGATGCCATCGACCTGTTCCGCTTCTGCGGTGACGCGGGACTGCCGGTGACGCTCCACTTTGATTATGTGGAAGCTACCCGCGACCGCGAATTCCCGCGCCGGAGCTGGTGGTACGGCGGCGGCATCGACACGCTCGAACGGATGCTGATCCTGTGCCCCAAGACCAATTTCCTCGGTCACGCACCGGGCTTCTGGGGCCATATCTCCAACGACGACCTTGCCCAAACGCAGTCCTATCCCAAGGGACCGGTCATCCCGGGCGGAAAGATCGAGCAGTTGCTTGAAAAGTATCCCAATCTGTACTGCGATATGTCGGCGGGCTCGGCGCTCAACGCGCTGACGCGCGATCTCGATTATACTTATAAGCTCGTCTGCCGTTTTCCGGAGCGTTTTGTCTATGCCCGCGACTATTTTGACAACGATTTGCAGCCGGTGCTCAACGGACTGAATCTCCCGGCGGACGTAAAAGAGCTCGTTTACCACGGCAATGCCGAAAGATTGATTAAAAAATAATTTTTCGGAGGAAAGAAACATGATCATCGACGCTCACAATCATGCCGACGTGCACGGACACGATGTGGATAAGTTTATCCAAAATATGGATGAATGCCATATCGACAAGACGTGGCTGTTCAGTTCGGAGATACCGGGCGATGAGTATTATCCGGCTTCCATGGAAGTGACGGCGGGTGGTATTTTCGACCGGCTCGAAGACGGTGCGCTTATCCCGTTTGCCCCGTGCCTTGCCTATAAGGAGCGCTTCCCCGATCGCTTCATTCTGGGACACGTGCCCGATCCGCGCCGCCCGGAGGCGATCTCGGTCATGAAAGCCGCTGTCAGCATCTACAATGTGCAGGTCTGCGGCGAGATAAAACTCCGCATGATGTATGATAACCCGGATGCCATCGATCTGTACCGCTTCTGCGGCGATGCGGGACTCCCGGTGACCATGCATTTCGATTATGTCGATGCCAATCGGTGCGACCGCGAATTTCCACGCCGGAGCTGGTGGTACGGCGGCGGCATAGACGTGTTGGAACGGGTGCTCGAACTTTGTCCCGAGACAAACTTTCTCGGTCACGCTCCCGGATTTTGGGGACACATCTCCGGAGATGACCGCGCCAAAACCGAAGCGTATCCGAAAGGACCGGTGCTTCCGGGCGGAAAGATCGAAAAACTGCTTGAAAAGTATCCCAACCTGTACTGTGATATGTCGGCGGACTCGGCGCGCATCGCGCTGTCGCGGGATCAGGATTATACCTATAAGCTCATGTGCCGCTTCCCGGATCGCTTCCTTTATGCAAGAGATTATTTTGATAATAATTTGCAGCCCTTTATCGAAAGCCTGGGGCTTCCGAATGAGGTGAAAGAACTTGTTTATCACGGCAATGCCGAAAGATTGATAAAAAAATAAATTTTGGGAGGAAAAATCATGATCATCGATGTACACAATCACGCTGATACACACGGACACAATCTTGAAAAATTCCTTGAAAATATGGACATGTACCATATTGACAAGACGTGGCTTTTCAGTTGGGAAGCTCCCGTCGGAGAATATGATCCCTCGTATATGCTTGTGACGCACGGCGCCATCTTTGATACGGCAAATCCGTCTGTGCCGGTCCCGTTTGTCCGCAATCTCGAATACGTACAGAAGAGACCGGATCGTTTCATCCTCGGCTATGCGCCCGATCCGCGCCGTCCGGAAGCGATTTCCGCCCTCAAAGCGGCTGTCAATATCTATAACGTACAGGTATGCGGTGAAATGAAATTCCGTATGATGTACGATAACCCCGACGCCATTGATCTGTTCCGTTTCTGCGGCGATGTGGGACTTCCCGTGACGCTCCACTTCGACTACGCCGATGCCAACCGCTGCGACCGCGAATTTCCGCGCCGGAGCTGGTGGTACGGCGGCGGTATCGACACGCTTGAAAGAGTGCTCGAGCTCTGCCCCAAGACCAATTTCCTCGGTCACGCACCGGGCTTCTGGGGACACATTTCGGGCGACGACCGTGCCAAGACCGAAGCATACCCCAAGGGACCGGTTCTCCCCGGCGGCAAGGTCGAACAGCTTCTCGAAAAATTCCCGAATCTGCACTGCGATATGTCGGCAGGTTCTGCCTGCATCGCGATGTCGCGCGACCTCGACTATACCTATAAGCTCATCAACCGTTTCCCGGATCGTTTCTGCTACGCAAGAGACTATTTCGATAACGTCCATCAGGAACTCATCGAAAAACTCAATCTTCCGCAGGATGTCAAGGAACTCGTCTATCACGGCAACGCAGAGCGCCTGATCCGCAAGCCGTAATCTGTATAAAAGGAGAAATGAAAATGTATAAGATCGCGATACTCGGGTGCGAAAACTCGCACGCAGACAATTTCATCGGTCAGATCAAGACGGAAGGACGCTGCACCGAAATCGAAGTCATCGGCGTCTTTTCCGAAGAAGCGGAAGCTGCGGCAAAGCTCAATGAAAAATACGGCGTATATGTCATGAAGGACTACGCGGAACTCGTCGGCAAGGTCGACGGCATCATGGTGACGGCACGTCACGGTGATAATCATCTGAAATATGCCGAGCCGTATCTCGCATCCGGCATTCCCATGTTCATCGACAAGCCCATCACGGCAAAGCCGGAAGATGCCGTCAAGCTCGTCAAAACGGCAAAGCAGTACGGCGTCCGTCTCTGCGGCGGCTCTACCTGCGCACATCTCAAACAGACGCAGGAACTCAAAGAATACCGCCTCGGCATGGCACCCGGTACCGTCATCGGCGGTACGGTCGCCGCTCCCGTCAATCTGGTCAATGCATGGGGCAACTTCACCTTCTACGCTCAGCACCTCGTGCAGATCGTCATGGAGATATTCGGATTTGATCCGGTCGCCGTTACGGCACAGAAGGTCGAACGTCAGGTGTACGTTATTTTCGAGTATGGTGATTTCTCAGTCATGGGTACCTTCTCGGAAAAGATCCCGTATTATTACGGTGAGATACTCACGCCCGATCAGTCGGTCGGCAAGATGCTGGAATTCACCAACGAATCCTTCCATCATGAGCTCGACGGCATGAACGATCTCCTGCACGGCAAGGACATGACGGTGTCTTATGATGAATTCATCCGTCCCGTCTTTGTCATCAACGCCATCGAAAAATCCATGAACGACGGAGGACGTGTCGTCATCAACTACCCGGAGGAACTCTGAACATGAAAAAGATACGACTTGCCTTTGCCGGACTGCGCCACGGACATATCTGGGCACTGCATCAGGCGGTGCTCGACAAGAGCGACGTCTTTGAGGTCGCCGGGGCGTGGGAGACCTTTCCCGAAAGCCTTGTGACCGCGAAGGAACACGGACTGGACGTTCGGTATAAGAACTTTGAAGAGCTGATAGCCGATCCCGACGTCGACGCGGTGGCGATCGGCGATTACTACGGTGCCCGCGGCAAAGAAGCGATCGCCGCCCTTAAAGCCGGCAAGCACGTCATCTCTGATAAGCCGCTGTGCACGACGCTTGACGAATTGAAGATCATCCGGACGCTTGCGAAGGAGAAGGATCTCGCCGTCGGTATCATGCTCGATCTGCGGGATAATGCCAACTTTACGGCGGCGCTTTCTCTTGTGAAAGAGGGAGCCGTCGGCAAGGTCAACAATATCATGTTCGGCGCCCAGCATCCGCTCATGTACGGCACGCGCCCCATGTGGTACTTTGAAGAGGGGAAACACGGCGGTGTCATCAACGACATCGCTATTCACGGCATCGACCTTGCGCGCATCCTTACGGGCAGTGACGTCAAAACCGTGAACGGCGCCCGCTGCTGGAACTTCTACGCAAAAGAAGTGCCGGCGTTCAAGGACAGCGCTCAGTTCATGGTGGAAATGGCGGACGGTGCCGGCGTCATGGCGGACGTGTCCTACGCGGCGCCCAATAGCTGCGGATTCGGTATGCCGAGCTATTGGCGCTTCCAAATTTGCGGCGACAAGGGCACTGTCGTGTTCGACTACGCGTCGGACGGCGTTATGCTGTATAAGGACGGCAATGCCGATGGACAAAAGATCGAAAAGAAAGCACCGGAATGTACCTATCTCGATTGCTTTGCCGCCGACGTGTCCGGCGAAAAGCGTTATACCGACGGGTATCTGGATGCGACCGAGCAGACGCTTACCATCCAGCGGTACGCAGATGCGCAATAATTTTTTGAAAGCAGGTAAACATAATGATTTTCCAAAAAGACACTCTGACGGTCAAGACGTTTGATACGCGTGACGAAATGGGAAAAGCCGCGGCGGACGATATCGCGGCGTACATGAAAGAACTGCTTGCGACCAAAAGCGAGATCAATATGATCTTTGCGGCGGCGCCTTCGCAGAACGACATGCTGTATCACCTCTGTGAGCGCACCGATCTCGAATGGGAGCGCGTCAACGCGTTTCACATGGACGAATATATCGGACTGCCGCAGGACGCACCGCAGTGTTTCAGCAACTTCTTGAAAGAGCACATTTTCAATAAAAAGCCCTTCAAAGCCGTCTACTGCATCGACTCCTCCAACACCATCGAGGGCGAATGCAAGCGGTACGGTGATCTGTTGAAAAAGTACCCGGTGGACATCGTCTGCATGGGCATCGGCGAAAACGGGCATATCGCGTTCAACGATCCCCACGTGGCGGATTTTGACGATCCCGAGATCATCAAGCCCGTTTCTCTCGATGAGGTCTGCCGTATGCAGCAGGTCAACGACGGATGCTTTGAAAAGCTTTCCGATGTTCCGACGCACGCGCTGACGCTGACCATCCCGACGCTCATGGCGGCAAGCCGGCACTTCTGTGTCGTTCCGGCACCTACCAAAGCGCAGGCGGTCAAGAACACCGTCGAAGGCGAGATCAGTGAAAAGTGCCCGGCGACCGTTCTGCGCCGCAAAGAAAAGGCAATCCTTTATTGCGATGCCGACAGCAGTAAGCTTTTGAAGGCGTAAGGCGGAAAAAAGCAAAAAAAGAAGAAGCAGGAGTGTTTTCCTGCTTCTTTTTTGACGTTTCATCAGGAGGCAACGAGCACCCGCACGCGTCCGCCGCTTGCCTGCGGATTGTCGGCGTAGGCGGTGACGGTGTAGCTGCCGCCGATGATGTCGTCAAGGCTTACGGCACGCAGGGAGCCCTTTTCCGACAGATACACGCGCACGATGTCGGCGAGCTTGTATGCCGTTCCGTTTTCGCCGTAAACGCTTGTGCGGTCGAAGGAGGCAACGTCGATTTTTGTTTGCAGATTTTTCATGTGGATGACGCTCGGACCGGAAAAGGCGACGGACATCGGACCGTATTTGACGGAGAACGAGTTGACGGCATCCGAGAAGGACTTTTTCTCGCCGTCGGTGAGATAGGTGATCTTGAACGCGCCGGAGGAGGTGCGTTCGGCGAGGGTGATAAAGCCGTAGTCCACAAGATCGCCGGTGACGTCGTTTAACAGGAGCGTGCGAATGCGCCCGGCGTCGTCGAGCTCAAAATAGGCGACCTGCCGATAGGAGAGCGTACAGCCCGTAAGGCGGGACGGCTCGACCGTTCCGTATAGCCCGATGGCTTTCTGCACCTCGATGATGTGGGCGTCATCGGCATAGCGGCCGCCGGCAAGCGCTTTGTTCAGTGCTTCGACGGAGGAGGACGAAGCGGGAGACGGCAGCTCGGAAAGCGTTGTACCGTTCGCCGTCACCGTCACACGGACGGGCGTGCCGAAGGACAGGGAGGACGGATATTCGTAGGTGAGCGTGTCGCCGTAAACCGTGCAGACCGAAACGGTGTCCGCCGTGTAGGATCTGCCGTCGGCGTCGGTGTAGGTTCCTTTCCCGTTTGCCACCACAAAGCCGCAGACGCCGCCGGATGCTTTTTCAACATCGGCGGATACGATCCCCGCGACGGCGCCGTCCTTTCCGAGTAAGAGGGTGACACGGTCGCCGACCTTGTAAGTGCCGAGGCTTGACAGCGCAAACTGGGCGTCGGAGGTTTCAAGGGAATAGTTTTTGCCGGAAACGGTGACGGACGAGGGCGAAACGGCGGTCGGCTGGATGGCGTCGATCTTGCCGGTGACGGTCTTGTCGTACAGCCAGAGCGTGTCGAGCAGTTTGGAATAGTAGTAGACGTCGTAGCTCTTTACGGCGGATAGAGAAGAGGGCTTGCCGTTCTTGTAGACGACGGCGTTTTTGAGATCGAGCGCGGTGTCCTGCGCAAGCGAGCCGTAGGCGTCGACGAGATAGGGGCCTTTGAGCGTGGAAGCGACGGCGTCGGCGTAGGCGACCTGCTTTTCGCCGCTTCCGATGATCGAAAGATCGGCGGGCAGAACGTCAACGGCGGAGCCGTCTTTGCCGAGCAAGAGCGTGACAAGGGATTCCGTCGGGAGCGTTCCGAGGTAGGAGACCTTGAACTTCGCCTTGTCGGTGGAAAGGGTGTAGGACTTGTTCGCGAGCATGACGGAGGAGGGCGATTCACGTGACGGCAGGACGGACGTCAGCACGCCGCTTGCCGTGTCGCGGTAAACGAGCACCGTGTGATATAACTCGGAAACGTACAGCACGTCGTTTTTGCGGATGTCGGACGCGGAGATCGGGGTGTTGTCGTGCAGGATGGCCGCATCGGTAAGGGAAAACGGAACGAGAGATGACAGAGCCGCGGGATTTTCCACGACGATCGGGTCGCCGAGCGAACGGCTGACGTCGTCGAGATAGCTTTCGTCCCCGTCGCCGTACAGAGCGTACAGTTCGGGCGTTGCGGCTGTGATAAAGGCGGCTTTGCCGGTCTTGTCGAGAGATACCATGACGTAGTCGTCCTTGGCAAACGTGCCGAGCGAGGAAACGGCTTTGGCGGCGTCCGGCAGAAGCGACAGCGAGGTGTTTCCGATCTTAACCGTATTGGGGGTACCGGTGTCGGGCAGGATGTCGTCGATGCGCCCGAACACCTTGTCCGTGACGACGCGGATCATGCGAAGATTCTTGTTGAAATAGCAGACGTCGTACGGGCGCACGGAGGCAAGAGAAGCGGAAGCGCCGTCAAGCGTCACGGTAAGATCGCCGGAGGCGAGCAGTGCGGACGTTGCGGGCGTCTGCACGAGCGTTTCGTAGGTGTAGGGACCTTCCATCTTGCTTTCGATGAGAGATAGGACGTCGATGTCGCCGTTTGTGTTTACGGGGTAACCGAGACCGGTACAGAAGACGGTGCCCGCTTTTGTTTTGGTGCAGAGCAGGTTGTATAACAGCTTCATGCATTCATAGCGGGAAAGAACGTCGCCCTGCACGGAAGAAATGTCGGTGTCGAGATGGATCTCGCGGTATTTGGCGAGTTGGGCGTCGGGGTAGACGCCGTCAAAATCGGCGGTGGTATAGCCGAGCGCTTTGAGCAGGATGATGACGCCTTCTTCCAGACGCACGGAGTTTTCCGGACGGAAGGTGCCGTCTAAATAGCCGGTGACAAGATTCTGCCGGATGGCGGCGGCAATGTATCCGCATGCCCAGTGGTCGCTCGTCACGTCGGGGAAGAGGGAAACGGACGAGGTGCGTTCGGATTCTTTTGTCGAGGAAGCCGAGAGTACCATCTTGATAAATTCCGCACGGGTGACCGGTGCGTCAAAATTCATATTGCCGTTTTCGTCGCCGTTCATGATGCCGAGAACACGGACGGTGCTGATTTTTTCGTCGTCCGTGACGGTCGAGACGTTGCTGGTAAGGGCGCCGGCGGAAAAGGCGGTAAGAAGGGACAATAGCAGGACGATCAGAGGAAAAATTCGTTTCATGGGTTTGAAATCCTTTCGCAAAAAATCATACGTACGTCATTCGTGACGGAGTGCGTCAATGGGATTGAGAGAAGCGGCTTTCTTTGCCGGGAGATAACCGAATATGACGCCGATGGCGACCGAGATGCCGAAGGAAAGAAGCACCGAGAATACCGTCGGCACGGCGGTGAAGTCGTCAACAAAGAAGGAGACGCAGCGGGCGGCGAAAATGCCGAGTCCGATGCCGATGACACCGCCGATGGCGCTCGTGGTGCCTGCCTCGATGACGAATTGCAGTTTGATGTGGCGTCCCTTGGCGCCGAGCGCCTTGCGGATGCCGATCTCACGGGTGCGTTCCGTCACCGACACGAGCATGATGTTCATGATGCCGTTGCCGCCGACGAGAAGGGAAATGGCGGCGATCGCCGACAGCACGTTGACCACCATGCCGACCATCTCGTTCATGGTGTCGAGGATGGCGGATAAACTGATAACGCTGTATAGGTCTTCGTTGCGGTAGGTGTCAAAGAGGCGGTCTTCCAGCAGGTCGATGCCGCTGTCGATGTAATCCTCCGAAGACGCGACGAAGACGTAGGAGCTGATGACGGCATTGCGTGAGAGGAATTTGGCGGCGGTGGAATAGGGGACAATGAGGAAATTATCGCTTCCGGAGTCGTCGGTCCTGTCGTCCTGCTCTTCCACGACGCCGATGATGGTGTACTTTTCGCCGTTGAGCTTGACGTAGTTGCCGACGGCGTTTCCGTTGTACAGGAAATCGTAGAAGGCGCCCGCGACGCAAACCTTTTTATAGGCGGCGATGTCGGCATAGCAGAGATTGCGCCCGGAAGTCAGCTCGTATTTTTTGGTTTCGAGGTATTCTTCGCTGCCGCCGGTCACGGAAACGGTGTATGACTCCGTGTCAACGGATGCGTCGATCTTGACGGAGGCGTTGGCGTTTACGAGGGGCGACATGGCGGAATAAACGTCGCGGTGCTCCCCGTAAAATTCGTAGAGATCGTCCACGTCCACCGTGCGCGTCGAACCGCGTCCCGTAAGGGAGACGTTGATGGACGTGGTACCGAGCCCGGCGAACATATCGCTGATGTAGACCTGCAAGCCGTTGCCCATGGACATGATAAGGATGACGGCGGCAACGCCGATGATGATGCCGAGCATGGTGAGGAAGGCACGCATCTTGCTGGTGGAGAGGCTTTTGAGAGCCAGCATGAAGCACTGGAAAACGTCCATTAAGCGTCACCTCCCGCGGAATGCTTCTTTGCCCGGGATACGAGCGGATCGTCGTCAAAGGAAACGTTGGCGTTGACGACGGCTTCCGGCGCGTCGGCGGGACCGTCGTAGATGATCTTGCCGTCGTGCAGGCGGATGATGCGCTTGGCGGCGGCGGCAATGCTGTTGTCGTGGGTGATGAGGACGATGGTGTTGCCCTCGGCGTTGAGCGTTTTCAAGAAGTCGAGCACCTCGCGTCCGGTGCGGGAGTCGAGGGCACCGGTCGGCTCGTCGGCAAGGATGACCGACGGGTTTCCGGCAAGCGCCCGCGCGATGGAAACGCGCTGCTGCTGACCGCCCGATAATTGGGAGGGATAGTTCTTTTCTTTGCCTTTGAGCCCCACCCGTTCAAGGCTTTCCATGGCGCGCTCGCGGCGTTCGGAACGGTCAACGCCGGCATACAGAAGCGAAAGCTCCACGTTTTCCAGCACCGTTAATTTGGGGATGAGATTGTATTGCTGAAAAATGAAGCCTAACGTCACGTTGCGTATCTCGGCAAGCTCGTTGTCGTCCATGGTGCTGACGTCGACGCCGTTTAACTCGTAGGTGCCGGAGGTCGGCACGTCAAGACAGCCGATGATGTTCATGACGGTCGATTTGCCGGAGCCGGACTGTCCCACGATGGCGACGAACTCGCCTTTGGCAATGTGTAACGAAATGCCGTCGGCAGCGCGCGTCTCGGTGTCGCCCGTCTGGTAGATTTTATAGATGTTTTTGAGGGTGATCATGGCTTATCGCATCCCTCCGCCGTAGGAGCCTCCCGGCATACCACCGCTGTAACCGCCACTGCTGTAACCGCCGCTCGGCATACCGCCGCCCATGCCGCTCGGCATGCCGCCGCTTGTGCCGCCGCCCATCCGGCTCATGCGGAACATGGCGGTCAACGGATCGGTAGCCGTACGCGTCTGCGTGTTGACGATGATGACGTCGCCCTCGTCAAGTCCTTCCAGGATTTCGACGTAATCGTCGTCGCTGATGCCGGTCTTGACGGAAACGGTGGTGTATTCGGTCGATTTGTCTACCGTGCCGTACGTTTCGCGGCGCGAAGGCATACCGGACATATCGGGCATGCTGACGGTGTCGGTCTTTTCGGTATTGCCGGGAACTTCGGACGCGTCTTGACTGCCGGACGGTGCGTTCTCACCGCTTTCGGGACGTCCCGGCAGAGGTTCGCCGTCTGCGGGAACGGTGTCGCCGCGCTCGGCGGCACGGGACACCAGCATGACGTTGTTGCCGCGAAGCAGGGCGTCAGCCGGAATGGCAAGCGTGTTTTCGGAACGTTTGAGAATGATCTCGGCATCGATGTTCATGCCGGGTCTGAGCTCGTTGCCCGCTTCGTCGGAGCCGTAATTGTCGAGCGTGATGGTGATGGGGTAGTAGGTAGTGCCGTTCTGCGTGGTGCCGACGACGCTGATCTGCGAAACGTAACCGACGTAGGTGTAGCCGTCGCGGGCGTCGCAGGTGACGTTGACCGCCTGCCCGAGCTCAATGTCGTCAATGTCCAGCTCGTCTATGTTCATGTCAAATTTGAGCGCCGACATATCATATATGATGGCAACGATGTTGTTGTTGCCGGAGCCGGCGATCTTTTCGCCCTTTTTGAAGTTCTTTTTGATGACGGTGCCCGAAATGGGGGCTTCGATGGAATAGTTGTCGAAGGCGTCCTCGGCGTCTTTCAGGGCGTTGGAGGCTTCACGCAGGGAACGTTCTGCCTTTTCGATGTTTTTGGCGAGCGTCTTGCTTTCCAGAACGGCGATAACGTCGCCTTTTTCAACGCGGTCGCCCTTTTTCTTCAAGACCGATCTGACGGTGCCGCCAGCCTCGGTTTTGACGACCTCATTGACGTTGTAGTAGAATTTTCCGGAGCCGGTGCAGGAGAAGATGCCGATGCGGGCGGAAGCGGAGACGTTTTCGGTAAGTGCGCCGGGATTGGGGACGGCGATGGTCACATCGACGGTTTTGACGCCGTTTGCGTTGACGTCGTAACCGGCACTGATTTCCGTGACGGTGCCGGTGAGGGTTTCCAGCGTATCGCCGACGGTGAGGGAAGCGGTGTCGCCCTCGTTGATGCGGAAGGCGTCTTCCTGCATAAAGGGTACGTCGATGAGCATGGTGTCGCGATCAATGACAGCGGCGGCGGCAAAGCCGGCGTTCACCTCGTCGTCGACGTCGAGATTCATGGTCTGAATGACGCCGGAATAGTCGGATACGACGGTCAGATCGTCGCGCTGTTCGTAGAGATCGTCCAAGGATTCTTTGGCGTTGGTATAAGAATTCTGTGCGCGTTCAAGGGAGGATTCGAGATTGGAGGAATCAATGCGCATGAGGAGCTGATCCTCCGCGACCTCGTCGCCTTCTTCAAAAAAGTCTTCCAGTATCTCGCCGCCGGCAAGAGAGGTGACGGAATAGGAATCGTTCGGCATGAGAGTGCCGGTACCGGTGAGGATCTGCTGAATGGTGCGTCGGGAGACGGTGTAGGTCGTGTAGGTCTCGGCGATCGCCTGCCTTGAAGAGGGAAGCTTGATGACGCCGAAACGGATAAGCAGAAAAGCGGCGAGAAGCAGTATGACAAGCGCCAGAATGATCCATTTGATGATTTTCTTGCGCTTCTTTTTGCGCTGGCGCTTGGCAGCTTTCTTTTGCAGGTCGGTTTCCTCCGGAACGGGAGCGGACGTATCGGTGACGGGGGTAGCGTTTTTGTTCATGAGAGCCGGTTCCTTTCTGAAAACAACGGTAATTTTAGAATATGGGAACATTATATAGGGGCAATGTGTTATGGTTAGGTGTATTGTGTGAAAAATAACTGTGTAATAATTGAAAGATTTGTAAATTCAAAAATACGGCAAAATGCGGCACCGATACTTGACAGTGAGGGAAAAAAGGGCTATAATTGAAAAAGAGAAAACAGAAAGAAGGAAAAATCATGTCAGAAGAATGCACCCATAATTGCAGTACGTGCAGTTCCAACTGCGCAGAACGGGAAACAGAATCCATGTATGAGCCGCTCAACGAGCAGAGCTCCGTCAAAAAGGTCATCGGCGTCGTCAGCGGTAAGGGCGGCGTCGGTAAATCCATGGTCACGTCGCTTCTTGCCGTGCTCATGTCGCGAAAAGGTTATCGTACCGCTATCCTCGACGCCGATATCACGGGGCCGTCCATCCCGAAGGCGTTCGGCATCCACGGCCGTGTCAAGGGGTATGACGATCGCATGATCCCCATGATCTCGCACGGAAATATTCAGATCATGTCGGCAAACCTGCTGTTGGAAACGGAGGACACCCCCGTTATCTGGCGCGGTCCCGTCATCGCGGGCGCCGTCAAGCAGTTCTGGACGGACACCGTATGGGAGGACGTGGACGTCATGTTCGTCGACTGCCCGCCCGGAACGGGTGACGTGCCGCTGACGGTGTTCCAGTCGCTCCCGCTTGACGGCATCGTCATCGTGACGAGCCCGCAGGAGCTTGTCTCACTTGTCGTGGCAAAAGCTGTCAACATGGCAAAGAAGATGGATATTCCGATTTTGGGACTTGTCGAAAACATGAGTTATGTCAAATGCCCGGACTGCGGGAAAGTCATTGAAATTTTCGGAGAAAGCAAGGCGGAGGAGACGGCAAAGCGGCAGGAGATCGACTTCTTGGCGCGGATGCCGTTTGATGAGAAGCTGGCGTCGCTGTGCGATAAAGGCGAGATCGAAAAAGCAAGCTTCGATTATCTTGACGCCGTGGCGGCAAAGATTGAAGAGGGACTTTCCGGAAACTGAAAGATTTTGAGAGGACAACATGAAATTTGAGACAAAGAATCAGCTCGCACTGACTGCCGCCCTGCTTTCCTGCTTTGCGGTATGCCTTGTCGGCTGTCAGACGCCGTCGGATACGGTGCAGACGCAGGTGCCGGAAAGCGGGCAGACCGAGCGGACAAAGCAGGTGTCGTTTTCCGTGGAAGTGACCTTCCTCGACGGAACGACGCGCACGTATTCGTATACCACCGAAGAAAAAACGGTGGGAGCGGCGCTGATGGCGGAAGGACTCATATTGGGCGAAGAGGGTCCGTACGGGCTGTACGTCAAAACGGTCGGCGGCGAAACGCACGACTATGATGCCGACGGCAAATACTGGGCGTTTTATGTCGACGGCGAGTACGCTATGGCAGGCGTCGATATGACGGACGTGCGGGAAGGGGCAGTCTACGCGCTTCGTGCGGAGTGACTGACGGTCATGAAAAATAACATCCGCTCCGTAGCCCTGTTCGGCATGATAGGTGCCGTGATGTACGTTTCCAAGGTGCTCATGGAGTTCCTGCCGAATATCCACCTGCTCGCGGTGTTTATCACCGCCCTTACGGTCGTCTACCGCAAAAAGGCGCTGTACCCGCTGTACGCGTACGTTCTGCTCGAAGGGCTGTTCCGCGGTTTCTCGCTGTGGTGGGTGCCGTATCTGTACGTGTGGACGGTGCTGTGGGGCATGGTCATGCTCATTCCGCGGTCACTGCCGAAAAAATGGTGTCCCGTCGTATATATGGGCGTGTGCGGTCTGCACGGACTGTTGTTCGGCATGTTGTACGCCCCGGCGCAGGCACTGATGTTCGGGTTGTCTTTTCGCGGGATGCTCATGTGGATCGCGGCGGGTTTTCCGTACGACCTCATCCACGCAGGCGGAAATTTCGTGCTGGGATCGCTTGCCGTCCCGCTGATACGGTTATTTGAGAAAATGGAAAAAGGAACGTCGTTGTGACGTTCCTTTTTGTTTGTCGTAAAGGGAATTATTTGACGTACTGGATGCCGTATTTGTCGCAGAGGGCGTGGATTTTGGTGGTCGGATCGAGCATGAGCCCGACGGACTTGTTGATGTTGACGGCTTCAATGTAGTAAGCGATGTATTTGAGGACGTTGACCTCGCGGAACCACTCACGCGAGAGGGCGGCGGGGGAGTTGTAGACGGAGTTCGTGCAGTAAATGCGGTCGAACTTGCCGTCGGCGTAGTACTTGTCCACGTTCTCAAAACCGTTGCAGAACAGCCCGAAGGAGAAGAAGCCGAAAATACGCTTGGCGCCCATGTCTTTGAGCTTGTCGAGAACGTGTAAGAAGGAATCGCCGGAGGACAGGATGTCGTCAACGACGATGACGTCCTTGTCTTTGATGTCTTCGCCGAGGTATTCGTGCGCGACGATGGGGTTTTTTCCGTCGATGATGGTGGTGTAGTCGCGGCGCTTATAGAACATGCTGAGCTGCATCCCGAGTACCGACGAATAGTACATACCTCTTGCGAGAGCGCCCTCATCGGGGGAAACGACGACGGTGTTGGTGACGTCGAAATCGGACTCGTTCTGAATGAAGGCCTTGAACATCTGATAGGAGGGCATGAGGTTGTCGAAGCCTTCGAGCGGAATGGCATTGCGGACACGGTCGTCATGTGCGTCGAAGGTCATGATGTTCTGCACGCCGAGGGAATTGAGCTCATGCAGCATAAAGGCACAGTCGAGGGATTCGCGGGCGGTGCGACGGTGCTGCCGGCTCTCGTAGAGCATGGGCATAACGAGGGAGATGCGCTGCGCCTTGCCGCTGATGGCGGAAATGATGCGCTTGATGTCCTGATAATGCTCATCGGGGCTCATGGGGACCGTCATGCCGTACATTTTGTAGGTCTGGCTGTAATTGAAGCAGTCGGCAACGATGAAGACGTCCTTGCCGCGGACGGATTCCTTGATATGGCATTTGGCTTCGCCGGTGCCGAAACGCGGGAAGGAGGCTTCGATGATGTAATCGGGCTCCTCCTTACGCCAGACGCCGATGTATTTTTCGATGCGTTTGCACATTTCTTCCGTGCCGCGCGTACCGATGATGGCAAGAGGGGCATACGCTTTTTCCATTGATAGATCCTGCATGATGGTTTCCTCCGTGTCCGATATATGAAATTGTAAGTATTCGGGTTCGATAATATTTTACCACACGCGAAGAACCGTGTCAATGAGAAAATGGAAAGAAGTCGAAATTTGTCTGTTTGAACAAAAGCGGGTATGGGAAAAAGCGGATATGGGAAAAAGTATATAAAAAGCAAAAATGCCTGCTTCGTTTCGGATATCATTCCGATTTTTCAAAACAGTGCAGAGTTTTTGGCAAAAACGGTTGACAAAAGAAAAGTTTTTATATATAATGTTATGGAATAAGATTTGACTGAAAGGAATCGGGGATCATGGCAAATTCAAAACAGTTTTCCGTGTCCGTAGAAGGACTGAAAAAGTTAGAGGAAGAACTCGAATATCTCAAAACGACCAAACGTAAGGAAGTGGCGGAGGCCATCAAGGTGGCGCGTGCTTTCGGTGACCTTTCCGAGAACAGCGAATACGATGAAGCCAAAAACGAGCAGGGCGCCGTCGAACAGCGTATCGCCGATATCGAGGCCCTGCTCAAAAACGTAAAGGTCATCAATGAGCATGAGATCAAAACGGACGTCGTCAACGTCGGTAATAAAGTAAAGGTGTACGACGTCGAGTTTGAAGAGGAAATCGAATATACCATCGTCGGTTCAAGCGAATCGAATCCGCTTGAAAACCGCATTTCGGAGGAATCTCCCATCGGCAGAGCGCTCATCGGGGCGTCTGTCGGCGAGACTGTCAAAGCGGAAACGCCCGGCGGAGAAGTGGCGCTTCGCATTGAATCCATCTCCAAATAAAAAGGGAAAAGCACAACGAAAGACGGAAGAGGCGAGCAGACTGCCTCTTTTGTCTTTATAGGGAAAGGATGTTGTTCAACATGGACGAAAAGCAAAAGAACACGGAAGTCGAAACGGAGCAGACCGAGCAGGATTTAAACGAACAGAAGCGCATCCGTCGGGAAAAACTCGCGGCATTACAGCAGGCGGGCAACGATCCGTACGTTATAACCAAATTCGATGTCACGCATCACAGCGCCGACGTGAAGGAGCATTTCGACGAGCTGGAAGGCAAGACCGTCACCGTTGCGGGACGGTTGATGTCCAAGCGCGTCATGGGAAAAGCGTCGTTCTGCCATGTGCAGGACCTCAAAGGCACGATCCAGTGCTACGTGGCACGTGATTTTGTCGGCGAAGAGTCGTATGCCGCTTTCAAGAAGTTCGACATCGGCGATCTTGTCGGCATCACCGGCGACGTGTTCCGCACCAGGACCGGCGAGACCTCCGTCCATGCGACGGGCGTCACGCTGCTATCCAAGAGCCTCAACCCGCTTCCCGAAAAGTTCCACGGACTTAAAAACATGGACTTGCGCTACCGTCAGCGCTACGTTGACCTTATCATGAACGAGGAATCCAAGGATACCTTCTTAAAGCGCTCGGCGATCCTGCGCTCTATCCGGAATTATCTCGACGGACAGGGTTTCATCGAGGTGGAAACGCCGCTTCTCGTCTCCAACGCCGGCGGCGCTTCGGCACGCCCGTTTGAAACGCATTTCAATGCGCTCGACGAGGATTTCAAACTTCGTATCTCGTTGGAGCTCTACCTCAAACGCCTCATTGTCGGCGGTTTGGAGCGTGTGTTTGAGATCGGACGTGTCTTCCGTAACGAGGGACTTGATACCCGCCATAACCCGGAATTTACTTTGATGGAGCTGTATCAGGCATATACGGATTATCACGGCATGATGGATCTTACCGAAAACCTCTACCGCCACGTGGCAAAAGAGGTGCTCGGCACGACGACCATCTACTATAACGGCGTGGAGATGGATCTCGGCAAGCCGTTCGAGCGGCTGACCATGGTGGATGCCGTCAAGAAGTATGCCGACGTGGATTTCGGCACGGTGCAAACGCTCGAAGAAGCACGTGCCCTTGCCGACGCCCATCATATCGAGTACGAACAGCGCCATAAGAAGGGCGATATTCTCAATCTTTTCTTTGAAACTTACGTGGAAGAGCATCTCATTCAGCCGACCTTCATCATGGATCATCCCGTCGAGATATCTCCGCTCACCAAGAAAAAGCCGGATAACCCGGAATACGTGGAGCGTTTTGAGTTCTTTATGAACGGCTGGGAAATGGCGAACGCCTACTCCGAACTCAACGATCCCATCGACCAGCGGGAGCGTTTTGCGGCGCAGGAGGAATTGCTCGCGCAGGGTGACGAGGAAGCCAACCACACCGACGAGGATTTCCTCAATGCGCTGGAAATCGGTATGCCTCCCACGGGCGGCATCGGCTTCGGCATCGACAGAATGTGCATGCTGCTCACCGATTCGTCGGCGATCCGGGACGTGCTGCTGTTCCCGACGATGAAGCCTCTTGATTAAAAAACAGCTTTCTGCGGCGCAAGATATAGCATTTTGCCTGTTTTTATATCAAATGCCACCAACAGACGCCAAAAAGCGTCCCGTTCTTGATTGAACGGGACGCTTTTTCTATGCCGTGATATCTGAACACGCGGAGGCAAAACCAATAGAAGCAGAATAAGAAAAGTGGAAATCGCAACTCACTTTTGATTCTGTTGTATGTTTTTTTATCGCTTTTCAATCTCACATATTGACAACTAAAAGGTGTTGACCTTTTTGATGCTCTGTGGTATAATACTTTGTAAAAATTAGATTAAATAAAAAGAGTTGACATTCTTACACTGCTATTTAATCTGACATTACTATAATAAAGGAGATAAAAGAATATGGCATGCAAAATTTGTATCATAGGTGCGGGAAGTGCGATTTTTTTCGCTTAATCTGGTAAAGGATATTTGCGTCAATAAGCATTTTGAAGATTGTACGGTAACCCTGATGGACATAGAAAAAAAGAGGCTTGATGCCATTTACGATCTGTGCATAAGGTATTCAGATGAAACGGGCGTTAAGATAAAAGTTGAAAAAACAATGGATAGACGCGAGGCTCTGAAAGGGTCGGATTTTGTCTTGAATGTTGCCCTTGATTACGGTCATGACAGATTCAAGCAGGGAATCAAGGTTGCCTATGATAACGGGTACCGTTTCGGAGGAAGCTTCCATGTTTTGCATGATGAGGCGTTCTTCATCAATTTCCATCAATTGCGCCTGATGGAAAGCATACTTGTAGATGTGTTGGAGATATGTCCGAACGCGTATTATATTATGGTGGCAAACCCTGTTCAGGGCGGCGTTACCTATCTTTCGAGAAAGTATAAGCAAGCAAAGATCATCGGAATGTGCCATGGATATGCAGGGGTTTACAGACTTATCGATGCAATGGGACTGTCAAGAGATAAGCTTGGATATGAAATAGCCGGTGTTAATCACTTTATCTGGCTGACAAGCTTCCGATATGACGGACAGGACGGATATAAAATGCTCGATAAATGGATCGATGAGCATGACGGGTATATTATTCCCGACAGCAGACATATATCGGATGAAATCGGTGCAAAAGCTATTGATATTTATAAACGCTATGGTTTGCTGCCGATAGGGGATACTCCGAGTGCCGGAGGCGGTGCATGGGGATGGGAGTATCATAGTGATGACAGCGTGGAAGAAAAATATGAAAGCTACCCCTACGAATGGTATCAGAATTACTTTACTCTTTGCGATAAAAACATTAAAAAAATACAGGATGTGGTGGACGACAAATCCGTCAAGGTTACCGAAGTCTTATCAAGTATGCCGTCAGACGAGCCTATGATACCTCTTATTGAAGGACTTGCTTTCGATACGGATAATAAGGTGGTCGTAAACATCTTAAATGATGGTGGATATATGAAGGGGATGCCTACTGACTATGAGGTGGAAATTGCGGCTCGTGTCGATAAGCATGGCATCCATCCCATCCATAATAACGGCTTGCCGAAGCCTATTATGGCACACCTTCTCCGGGATCGTATCGCACCTGTCGAAATGGAGCTTGCGGCATTTGAACATCACAGCTTAGAGTATTTAACAGACCTTGTGATGATGGATCCGTGGACTCGTTCAAGAGCACAGGCGGAAAAACTCATTAAAGATATTTTTGATTTACCGTGTAATGCCGATATGAAGGAATACTATAAGTAATACGAATTATCCGTCAGATGATCCCAAAGCGAAAATGGATCACATCAGGTGTAATACAGAGAAACCTTGCGAATGTTTGCATATAAAAGCCGGAGGAAGTAATGATTCTCTTAAATTTTATTGATTTGAATGACGAGTTGGCAAAAGGAATCGAATTGATAAAATCTGTCAGAAAATTTGGCGTATCGAATGAAGGTATAACAGTAACCGCGGAAAAATCCGAAAACGGGTTTAGCGTGTGCTGTGACGGAGATAAAGCAAGTATAGCCTACGAAAGAAAATGTGAGTTTTACAGAGCGGTTGCGCTGCTTGTGGGAAAACTTGAAAACAGAGAAAATCACTTTTCGATTTCGCAGAAATGTTCGACGGATATGTCAGGTGTAATGCTCGACGTTTCAAGATGCGGCGTGATGAAGCTTGATGGTATAAGGACATTTTTGGCAAGACTTGCTCTTATGGGTATGGATACCTTCATGTTATATACCGAGGACGTCTATGAGTTAGAAGGATACGAATACTTCGGATATATGAGAGGGAGATATACCGAGGCGGAATTAAGAGAAATCAACGGCATATGTGAGATTTTGGGAATTGAGTTGGTTCCGTGTATTCAGACGCTTTCGCATCTTACAACTACGCTTTTCTGGGATTATTGTGCGTGCATGAAGGATACAGAGGATATTTTGCTGATTGATGAGCCGGAGACTTACAGATTTATCGAAGCGATGTTCAGGCAATGGCGGAAGATCGTAAAAACGGATAAAATCCATATCGGAATGGATGAGGCTTCGTTTGTCGGTCTCGGCAATTATATGAAACAGCACGGAATCAAAGACAGATTTGATATTAGGTCCGGTCATGTTACTAAGGTGGCGGCTATTGCGAAAAAGTATGGCTTTCATCCGATGATGTGGTCGGATATGTTCTTTAAAATCGGCTCTAAAAACAATTACTATTACGATACGGACAGTAATCTGCCCGTTAATATATGTGAAAAAATCCCCGATAACTTATCTATGGTATTCTGGGATTACTATCACAGCGATAAAAACCTATATCTGAAACTGTTTCAAAGTCATAAAAAATTCAACCGTGACGTGATATTCGCCGGCGGAGCCTGGACCTGGAAGGGATTTTGCCCGGATTATAAAATGACATTTGATACAATGTTTCCGGCTCTTGAAGCGTGCAGGGAAGAAAAGGTAAAGAATGTTTTTTGCTGTCTGTGGCAGGATGACGGAGCGGAAGTAAATGTATTTACGATGCTTCCGGGGGTTCAGCTGTTTGCCGAATATACCTATAACGACAAAGTGGACATAAACGTACTGAAGAATAATTTCAAGCTGTGTCAGGGGCTTTGCGCCGATGATTTTTACGTTTTGGGAATGAATGAATTCCCGTATGAGCATACGGATTCGTTCGGAACCGCAAAGCAGGTATTCTATCAGGATATTTTAATAGATATTTTTGATAAAAATTTTGAATGCTTTGATTTGAAAAAGTGGTATGAAGAAGCGTCCGAAAGACTTGAAAAAGTCGGTGACATGGCGGAATTGAACGTAGTCTATGATTTTTACCGTTCTTTTGTTGAGATATTGAAAATAAAGTCGCATATCGGGATTGATATCCGTAATGCCTATGATAACGGTGATAAGGCCGCGCTTTCAAAGCTTTGCGATACGGTTTCCGCTCTTTATCCGATGTATGAAGAATGCTTTGATAAATTTTACACCATGTGGCATACATATAACAAAGCATTGGGCTTCGAAGTTCATGAGGAAAGATTCGGCTGTATGTTGCTCAGATTAAAGACAACAGAGAGAAAACT
Organism: Eubacteriales bacterium; assembly: GCA_045598975.1. Lineage (GTDB taxonomy): Bacteria > Bacillota > Clostridia > Oscillospirales > CAG-382 > UMGS882. Next base: position 34,092 of record JAZRVE010000051.1, on the reverse strand, counting down.
TCGAGCTTATATAGATGGCAAATCGGATAAGATCGAAGAACTCGAAGAAAAGTTGTTATGGTATGGCGGGGAAAATTCCGCAAATAAATTGCTGTATACTCATCTGTACGGTGATATGCGGATAATAAAAAGACAGGATTTGAACTAATATGGAACCCTGATATAAAGGCGTCTGTGAAAATGCGAATTCTGCATAAGGAGTAAGTATCAAAAATGAGAAATGCATTAAAAAGATTTGAGAGAATGGCGGAAAAGACTCCAAAAATCGAAGACGGATTGGTAAAATTGGCATTTTATGATGTTGATATCAAAAACTCTGAAATTTTATTCGAGAGAGAAGATTTTTCACAAAAAGATTTCGAGGATATTTTTGTTGTAAAATCGGGAGATTGGAAGGCGGAGGACGGTTGGGTCGTCGGCAAAAATCCGGATATGTGTCCGGGAATGATCGTATCAAAAAATGATTATTTCGGAAATGTAATGGTCGGGATAACCGCAAAAATGGTGTTGCCTTCTACGCATGATATTAATGTGATGATTAACGGCGAATGGGATGAAGAGAAGGACGAGAGAGGAAATGCCTATGTCGCAGGTCTTGAAGCTTTCTGGCACGGTCAAGTGGGATTTGAAAAATCACCCGAATACAAATTGACTGCCGCAACGCCGCTGTATAAATTCAATCCCGAAATTGAGCATAATTTCAAAATGGGAAATGTTGACGGGAAAATCTTTGTTATAGTTGATAACGAACTTTGCCTTGAAGTATCGGACCCCGATCCGCTTGATACCGAAAAGTATGGAAGAATAGGCTTTGAAGCGTATTCAAGTTGGTGGAAATTCAAGAATTTGAAGGTTTATCAGCTGAAATTTGAGAAAATCAAAGAGTACTATAATAAAGAGTTTTGATTTTTAGTGCGGGGTAGCTTTGATGTATTATTTTTTGTTGGTTGTAGCCGCGATACTGTATGCACTGTCTTTTTATTTTAACAGAAATGTTGAAAGGCAATGTAAGGACGGTATTGATACCGCGATTCTGTTGTCGGCAATCAGCTGGGCGGAGCTGTTAGTTATCTTACTTGTCGTAATGAGAGGGAAAATGCAATTTACCCTGTTTTCCGGTATTTGCGCATTGCTGTATGCGGTTTTTTTGATAGTCTTTGCCTTGTTGAACTTAAAAGCTTTTGCGGTCGTGGATTTGTCAAAATATTCGCTTTTTACAATGCTTGGCGGAATGCTTGTCCCGTTTGCATTCGGAGTATTGTTTTTTAACGAAGAACTGACAATTGGAAAAATAATATGCTGCGTCCTGGTTTCGATAGGCTTGTATATAGATAACTACGGCGGAAAAATCAGCAAAAAAGCACTTGTATATTTATTTGCGGTATTTTTCATAAATGGCTCATTTGGAGTAATTTCCACACTTCATCAAAACAGTTCCAGACCACATGTCGATACGCTTCAATACATGTCTATGATTTCGATAGCGGTTCTTGCTTTTTCCTTAATATGGTTCGCTTCAAGAAAGGCGACAAAAAAGCTGGTAAATCCTGTGATAAATAAAAAAGCATATCTCAATATGATGGGCTATGGTATTTTTTATGGCGGAGCGGAGCTTATTTTATTGTTTGCAATAAAGCATGTCAACGCGTCTGTTCAATATCCGATAATTACGGGCGGGGTTATTATTATCTCAACTGTAATAAGCATGCTGATAGGTGAAAATAAAAATCGGAAAAGTTTAATTCCCACTGCAATTACTTTTGTCGGGCTGCTCTTCTTGATATGAAGTTTTGGAGCGAAGAACATTTTGCCCGAAATTAACAGGAAAAACGTGAGGGAAATCAGAATGTTTAATGCGAAAAATCGTCAAATCGGTATGTTGGTCAGTGTACTGACCGTAGTATTACAGATTATCATGCTGTTCGTCGGATCCTCGTCGGATCCGTTTACGAAATACCTGGGAATTGCGGCGGGTATACTTGCGGCGGTATGCTCGTTCATCTATCTTTACAAAGGCGGAACAAAAAACGTTGCCGTATGGTATAAGCTGTTCTGCTGCTTTTTTATGGTGACTCTTATTGTGGCACTCATAAGAAATATCCAGACCGGAAAAGGTGCGGTCAGCATCCTTTGTACGCTGTTCATGACGTTGATCGTCGGGTGCATTTCCTTTGTTAAAGATCTCGGCAAAAAAAATTCTCTTATGTTAGCCGGGCTGATCGTGGTGCTTCAGATATTCACCTGCGTGGGCGCATTTGCCGGAGGCGGAAGAATACCGGTTAAACTTCTCGGTTGTATATCCAGCACGCTTCTTGCGTTTGTGATGATCAACAATACCTGTGCAAAGTATGAGGATAAGAGGATCAGAAAAGGAAACGATGAAGAGTAACAAGCCCATAAAGTGTACGGAATGATATACAGATAAAGAGAAGGGAACAGAAAATGTGTAACAGCATCGTTTCCAACCGCAAAAAGACCATTGTCGGCTGGAATCTGGATATTCTGAATATGGAGTGCCGCGTGAGCGAATACGAAAAGGGAATCTTTATTGAGATAAACGACGAGAAGGAGGGCTGGATGCCGCTTTTCGGCGCGAATGACAGAGGGGATTTCGTCGGGATGCCGACATGCTGGCCGTATGATAAAAGGAGCGATCCGACGGATGAAAGCGAGAACGTTATCCTGCTGGATATGGACCTGCTGACGCAGAAAAAGACGCTTTCGGAGATAAAGACCATCGCCGAAAAAAGGCCTGTTTACAGTATTCCGGGCGTCACCTTCATGTCGTCGCTGTCGGATAAGGACGGCAATGTCCTGCATATCGTACCGGGGCAGGGGTATCGGTATTATGAAAGACCTCGCTTTCAGGTGCTGACAAACTTTTCTCCCTTTAAGATGGATAGTGAAACGCATCCGTGGATGGGATGGGATCGCTACCGGACGGCGAAAAGGATGCTGGAAGAAGCAAATGACGGTTTTGACGTTGAAGATTGTTTTGCCGTATTACGTGCGACGGCGCAGGAAGAGTGCCCGACGGTGGTGTCGATGGTATCGGACATCACGGAGGGAAAGGTATACTGGTGTGAAAACAGAAAGTGGGACATTCGGCGCGTAAGAAGCTTCTGACGGGCTGAAACCGTAAGGGCCGCATTTTCGGAAAAAACGTGCCGATTTTATTTATCCGGTAACTATGTATTTCCGGCAGACGTACCTTGAATGCCAGATGTGAAAAAGAGAACAGGAGGAAGAAAAATGGGAAAAAAGAAGCTGACAAAATCCCGCACCGATAAGAAAATCTGCGGTGTCTGCGGAGGGCTTGCCGCGTATCTCGAATGCGATTCCTCGATAGTCCGGCTGATCGTTGTGGGCATAGCCTTACTTGCCGGAACGGGCGTATTGCTTTACCTTCTTGCGGCGCTCATCATTCCTTTTGGGGACTGAACGGGACTGATTTGTCAAAGAAAACTGTGATCGGAAGGTCGCAGTTTTCTTTTTTTGCCGAAGGGATTCCTCAAAAAGACAGCAAAACGCAAACATGTCTGTTTTTGTCATTGTTTTATCGGAAAATGTATGCTATAATGGCAAAAAATCAAGGGATAACAAAGGAGAAATGACGGATATGCAGAAGATATTCAAAGGGATAATGCCCGCCCTCGTGACGCCTTTTGAAAAAGACGGCGTGACGGTGGATGAGAATGCGGCAAGAAAACTGATCGACTTTCTTTTGGGACAGGGAGCGGACGGCTTTTACGTGCTCGGCTCGACGGGAGAAGGTATGCTCATGAGTGAGGAACAGCGCATGAGAATGTGCGAGATCGCCGTGGACGAGGTAAAAGGCAGAAAGCCGGTCATTTGCCACGTGGCGTCTATGAATTTTCCCGAAGCGGTGCGTCTGGCGAAGCACGCCGAAAAAACGGGCGTGGACGCGATCTCTGCACTGCCGCCGCTGTTTTTCGCTTATTCACAGGATGACGTGTTCCAATATTATAAGACGCTTGCCGGAAGCACAGGTCTGCCGTTCATCGTGTATAATCACGTTTCGGCAGGTGGCGGCATGAGCGCGGATACGGTGGCAAAACTGTTCGAGATCGACAACGTGACCGGCGTCAAGTGGACGCTCGGCAACTATTATCAGCTCATGCTCTTGAAGGATAAGACGCACGGCGAGATGAACATCATCAACGGACCGGACGAGACGCTTCTCTGCGGGCTTTCCGCCGGCGCTGACGCAGCGATCGGCACGACCTACAACGTCATGCTGCCGTGGGTGAAGAAAATCTATAACGGTTTTCTGGAAGGCAATATGGCGGAAGCACGGGAGTATCAGCAAAAGGTGTGCGGCGTTATTCAGAAGATGTTCACCGTTGGTGTACTGCCGGGTGTCAAGGCTATGTGTAAGATGATGGGCTTTGACGTCGGTCAGGCGTCGTTCCCGTTCACGCAGGTCGACGATACGATGTTTGCCGCCTTTGAAAAAGACCTTAACTCCATAAACTGGTATGGGAAATGATCCGTTGTTTGCGCAGATATCAGGGCTCGTCATCTCCGCGCTCAGCATCCTTGCCGTGCAGATGAAGAAAAAGTGGCAGATCCTTGCGGTTTCATTTGCGGCAAATGCTCTGAATATCCTGCTGTATTATCTCATCAACGGACGTCTCAGCAGTATGGTGGCGGTCAGCGTGACGGCGTGTCTGCAATGTGCGGTCAATATCCCGCTCGCATATAGGGGCAAGCTGGCGTCGGCGGCACAGAAAACCGTGTTTGCCGTTTTGTATTTTGCTGTCGGTGTCATGCAGTATGAGACTTTGCTCGACGTTCTGCCGATCGCGGGTTCGATGTTGTTTATGGCGGGCTCCTTCCAGAAGACCGAGCAGAGAATGCGCCTGTTCAGCACGGCGAACGCCGCCGTGTTCATTGCCTATAACGGCATACTCGGTTCCACGGCTGTGATCGGACAGATTTTTTCGCTGTTGTCCGATCTTGTCGCGCTTTTCCGCTACCGGGAGAAAAAAGAATAATGTAAAACAGTGTTTGTTTCCGTATGAAAACAAGCACTTTTTTGTCAAAAATATTTGACAATCGGGCAGAATCGTGGTATAATAATATAGATAATCGGGGTAGTATGATATCAAGGAGTGTACATTATGGAAAAGAAACTGAAAATCGGCCTTGTCGGCTGTGACGGTATCATGAAATGGGCGCATATCCCGGCATTTGCCCATATGGATAACGTGGAGATCGTCGCCATGTGCGACATCGTGCCGGGACGGTGCGAGGAGATCAAGACATTCTGCCGCGAACAGTATAAGAGCGATGTGCTGGATAAAGCCGTGTGCTATACGGATTATGAGGAAATGCTCAAAAATCCGGACGTCGAAGCCGTGGATATCTGCGCACCGAACTATCTGCACTGCCCGTTTTCCGTCAAGGCATTCGAGGCGGGCAAACACGTTTTCTGCGAAAAGCCGGACTCCGTCAGCGTCGAGGGCATCGAGCAGATGAAGGCGGCCGCCGAAAAAGCCGGAAAAGTCTTAATGGTCATGCGCAATAACCGCTATCATGCCTATACGAAGGCATTGAAAGCACGCGCGGACGCGGGCGAATTCGGGCAGATCTACTGCGGACGGTGCGGCTGGGTGAGACGGCGCGGCATTCCCGGTAAGGGCGGCTGGTTTACCACCAAGGAAATGTCCGGCGGCGGACCGCTTATCGACCTCGGCGTCCATATGATCGACCTTGCCATCTATCTGATGGGCAACCCGAGACCGGTGTCGGTCACGGGAGCCGTCTACTCCAATTTCGGCGATAACGATGCACAGGCGACCTCCGTCAATGCCGCTTTCGGCGAAGCCAAGCGCAACGGCATTTTCGACGTGGAGGATCAGGCAATAGGACTCATCCGTTTTGAAAACGGAGCGTCGCTCATCGTGGATTTCTCGTGGGCAGCCAATATCGAGGCGGTCGACGCCAACTACGTCGAGCTGCGCGGTACCAAAGCGGGCTTGAAATGGAAAAACTCCGGCGCCAAAGCAAAGATCTTCAAGGAAGTGGACGGCGAGCAGATCACGGAGGACATTGTCGCCGATACCACCATCGGCGGGCACGAAGCAAACCTGCGCCACTTTGCCGACGTTGTGCTCAACGGCGAAAAGCCCGATTACACCCCTCAGCAGGGCATTGATATGCTCAAAATCCTCTGCGCCATCTATGAATCGGCACGCACCGGACGGGAAGTCCGCCTTTGATAAGCCCGTATCGGACATAGGGAGAAACGTACATGAAAAAAGTCATGCTTGTCTTCGGCACACGTCCCGAAGCCATCAAAATGTGCCCGCTCGTCAAGGAACTGAAAACGCGGGAGGGCGTGCGGACGGTCGTCTGCGTAACGGGACAGCATCGGCAGATGTTGGATCAGGTGCTCTCGGTTTTTGACGTCGTCCCGGAGTATGATCTCAGTATCATGAAGGAACGGCAGACGCTGACGGATATCTCCTGCGCCATCCTCACCGGCATGAAGGAAGTATTGCAGAAGGAAAAACCGGACGTGGTGCTGGTACACGGAGATACGACGACGGCATTCGTCACGTCTCTTGCCTGCTTTTTCGAGCAGATACCGGTCGGACACGTCGAGGCGGGCTTGCGTACCTACGATTTGCTCAGCCCGTACCCGGAGGAGTTCAACCGGCAGGCGATCAGCATCGTCTCCGCCTATAATTTTTCGCCGACGGAAACGGCAAGGAATAACCTTCTGAAAGAAGGGAAAAAGGCGGAAACCATTTACGTCACCGGCAATACCGCCATCGACGCGCTCAAAACGACGGTGCGTGCGGAGTATTCGCACCCCGAACTCGACTGGGCGAAGGGAAGCCGCATGATCCTTATCACGGCGCACCGCAGGGAAAATCTCGGCGAGCCGATGGAAAATATGTTCCGTGCCATTCGCCGCGTCATTGAGGAGCATCCCGATGTCAAGGCGATCTATCCCATCCATCTTAATCCCGCCGTCCGGGAGACGGCACACCGCATTTTCGGCGATATGGACAAGCTGCATCTCATCGAGCCGCTTGACGTGCTGGATTTTCATAATTTCATGGAAAACAGCTATATGATCCTCACCGATTCCGGCGGCATTCAGGAGGAAGCGCCGTCGCTCGGCAAGCCGGTACTCGTCATGCGCGATACCACCGAACGCCCGGAGGGCATCGCCGCGGGGACGCTGCTGCTTGTCGGCACCGAGGAGGAGACCATCTACCGATCCTTCACACGGCTTCTTGACGAGCCGGACGTCTACCGGAAGATGGCGCACGCCGTCAATCCTTACGGCGACGGTAATGCCTCCCGCCGTATCGCGGATATTCTGGAAAATGGACAGATCGGGAATTGGGATAGGAAAGCCGAAAAATAAGGACATAAAACGGTATCATGATAAAAAAAGCGGATTCCCGGAAAAAAGTGAACGATTTTACGGGAATCATTCCTTGTTCCGAAAAGACGCAAAAAAATTGCAAAAGGGCTTGACAAAAGGGCGTATCTGTGGTAATATACTAGATGTTGAGCGTAGGGCGTTCATCCCACGTTGACCACACGGAGAGGTATCGAAGCGGTCATAACGAGGCGGTCTTGAAAACCGTTTGTCCGAAAGGGCGCGTGGGTTCGAATCCCACCCTCTCCGCCAGAGCATTGTCCATATAGTTAGCAGATATATGGCTCCATTGGCAGAAAACCGATTCACACGGAGATGTACTCAAGTGGTGAAGAGGCGCCCCTGCTAAGGGTGTAGGTCGGGTAACCGGCGCGAGAGTTCAAATCTCTCCATCTCCGCCAACAAAAAACGCACTTTGTCTACCAAGACAAAGTGCGTTTTTTGAATGAAGTCGCCCTGACGGGCTAATGAAGAATGAAGACGCTCCGCTAATGAAGAAATGAAAATGGGAGAATGAGAGAAAACGGGCGACTTCGCTTCATTTGGGCGTAGCCCGACTTCATTAGGCGCTGCGCGCCGTCTTCATTAACGAGCGAAGCGAGTGACTTCATTAACCGTCAGCAGCCGGAAACTGAGGTTTTTTGCGACAAAGGCAGAAAAGTCCATAGTTCCGTGCCGCATCATGACAGACGAAGGCAGGCTGGTTTGAGAGCCGGACGCAGGCATACTATTTATGTTTTTTCAACTTGATTTCGCTATATTTGACCAAAACAAAACCACCGGCTTGACCGGTGGTTTTGTTTTATATTGTAAGATTTATTCCTTATCCGAACTGCAAGGAAGAATGCCGATGCTGTCAAAGGGAATGTTGCGGAAGCCTTTGGCGTGAGAGAGCGCTACGCTGTCGGCGGGAAGCTGATAGCGGTCGTCAAACTCACGGGAGTCTGGAGAGTCGGCAAAATTATACTGATCCTTTATCCATTTGTGCGAATTCCAGACGTAGATGGCGTAGGCGGTGCGGACGTATTCAAATTCCGAATAGCCGCTGCGGGCACGCCGCCCCGACAGATAGCAGAGATTGTTCTGCACGGTGTCGGTCGGGTTGATGAAGGAATGCGGCGAGTTGTAGTCGGCATCGTCAATTGAAAGGGTGTGCAGAGCGGGATACTTTTTCTGCCATACGGCGCCCTTCCACGGCACGTCGGAAAGGGTGTTGTACAGATTGCGCGGACGGTCACGGTTGACGAGATTTTCACCCCAGAAATCGCCGGCATATTGGTAAGCCTTGGCGTTTTCCAGCTTGTTGAGATAGATAAAGCCGACGCGGACGCGGTTGTCGACGGCAATGCCGTTGTTGACGTTGAAAAGAATGTTGTTTTCGATGCGGTTTGACTTGCCGCCGCCGACGAGGATACCTTCGCCCTCGGGCATATCGGCGACGATGTTGCCGTAGACGCGGATGCCGGAGGCGCCGTCGTCAAGATATATGCCGATGGGACCCTGCGCGAACTGATTGACGAGCTTGATATCGTGGATGTAGTTGTAGCGGATGATGTTGCCGTAAAACGAGGCGCCGTACCCGATGTAGATGGCGCCCGCGTCAAGGCTTGCGTAGCAGGCGTTGCGGATCTCGTTGTATTCCACGATGTGGTCGTTCCCGACAAAGAAGACAGCCGTATGCGGCAGATCGCACATGACGTTGTGGGAAACGCGCGTACCGACACCTTCCATGTAAACGGCGGGGGAATAGGTGGGAACACGCTGCCCGAGATGGCGGAAGAACGAGTTTTTGATGAGGGTGCCGGAGGGACGGAGCGTCTGGCGGTCGCCGCCCGACACACGGACACCGCCGCAGCCGATGTTTTCAAAGTGACAGCGCAGAACGGCGTTGTCGTAGCCGTTCAACAGAATAGCGCTTCCCGACAGGTATTCGAAACGGCAATTGTGAAACTGGATGTAGTTGCCGTCTGCGCGGATGGCGTCACAGCGAACGCCGGAAAACGTGACGTTCCGGAAGGTGACGTCGTTTTTGCCGCGTATCTCGAAAAGGGGCGCACTGCCTGCGGAGAGGAAAACGGTATAGTCACCCTCAGGCGCGTACAGATAAAGCTTTTTGGTCTCGCGGTCGATGTACCATTCGTTCTCGGTGTCCAGCTCATCGGGACAGTTGAGAAAATGGAGTTTTGTCTGGCTGTCGGAACGAAGCCCGTACATGTTGGCGACGGAAAGATGAATGACGCCGTCATCGGTAACGGTGCAGGGAACGGTTTCGGGCGACCAGTCGTACATGAAAGCGCCGTCAAGCGAGAGATTGTCACGGAATTTCCATGCGCCGATGCGCTTGGAGACTTCGTCGTCAAAACGGATCACGGCACATTCAAAGGGCATCTTGCCCGCCTCGTGCTGTTCCTTGACGTATTCTCTCGGATAGAGCTGTACCAGATCACGGATCACGGTGCAGGGCTTGATGATGGTATGGATGTTCAGCGCTTTGGTCTTGGGATAGGAAACGACCGGCGCGTATTCGCCGTTGACGTAGACCTCGCAGGGGAAGCCGGCGCCTGCTTCGGGCGGATAAAAGTAACGAAGTCCCTGCGAATCCAGTACGTACTGCTCGCCGATGGTCTTGTCGGTCATGCCGTATTTTTTGAGGTCGCAGACGACGATGTGCCTGCGGTTTTTCAGCGTATACAGTTTGTCATCCTTGCCGAGCGGAGCAAAATCCGCTTTTGACAGCGAGACACCGCCTGTGATCTCGGCACGTTCATTCCGAAAGGTGCGGATGACGCGGCTTCCGGTGACGGTGTCGTCAAGTACGACGGTTTTGTCGAGACGGTGGACACCCTCGCGCAGAACGATTGTCCCGTTGCGTCCGGCAGGGATCATTTTCAGCGCTTCCGTGACGGAACTGACGGGATCGTTTATGGATCCCTTGGCATTTTTTTTGCCCGATGGTGAAACGTAAATGTTCATGATGCTGTGACACTCTCTTTCTTTTCTTTCTGATTGTTGTCGCAGGTCTGATATATTTTTTTGCGCAGAACAAAATAGATCACAAGGTCATAAAGCCCGCCGAACGCCCACCCGATAGGATACGAAAGGGAGCGTCCCGGCATACCGATATTGGGGATAAGGACAAAGGCGCAGAGCACGTTGCCGACCGCTTCGAAAACACCCGAAAAGATCGCCACCTTGGCATAGCCGATCTGCTCGAAGAAATAGCGGGCGATATACAGCACGGCAAGCGGCAGAAAGCCGAAGGAATAGTAAAACCAATAGGTTTTTCCGTAGGAGACGACGAGCGGATCGGAAAAACGCGCGGCGTAATAGCTTCCCGCAAGTCCGTTGTAAACGGCAAAGCAGACAAATGAATAGGCAACGGCGGAAAGCAGCGCCAGACGGAAAAAGGACTTGACGCGGTCGGATTTGCCGTGGGCAAAGTTGATCGGCAGAAAGTAGACGCAGGCAGACGCGATGTTGGAGAAGATGGTGGTAACGGGGAGACTGACGGATAAGACCGAGATATAGTCGAGCGGCAGAAGCCGGTTTGCCTGCATTTCCACGAGGATGTAGCTGAGACTGCAAAAGCAGACCTGCACGACGAGAAGAACGGAATACAGAAGCATATCCCGGATGACGGGCGGATCGGGTTTAAGATCGGATAAATGAAAGGTCTCCATGATGCGGTTTTTATGGATCTGAGACGCGGTGTACAGAGAGGTCACGACACCGGCAAGCAGAGGTGCGAGAATGGCGCCGATAAAGCCGGTATGCAGCACGACAAGCAGACAATATGAGGCGGCGGCAGAGGAAACGACATTGATGAGATTGCCGAAATAGATTTGCAGAAAGGAGCCGGTGCCGTTGGATATGGAAAGGAGAATGCTCGAAAGGGAAGTAAAAAGCGTGACCAGAACGGAGAGGCGGAAATAGAGGACGGCATCATCAAAAATGACGGAGGGAACGTTTATCAGCGTAAGCAGAGGCTCGGCAAAGATAACGAGCGGAACGGCGAGCATAATATACACAAACGCGAGCGTGTAGACGGATTGCAAAAAGAAATGCTTGGCGTTTACGGGATCGACGGAGTAGTATCGCGCCGATTTCACCCAGGCGGCGGTAGTGACGCAGCTAATGATCTCGGTATAATACGTGGTGATCGCCGTTACCGAGCCGACCACCTTGAAATACAGATCGCCTACGTTTTCGGCGACGATCCTTGACGTATAGGCAGACAGCAGGATGCTGACAAGAGAGGTCAACAGCAGCGGCAGAATGACTTTTGCGAAGATGGCGTAGATGCTGTCGTTCAGATAATCAATACGGACGGCTGTCTTTTTCAAGATGAAGCCTCCCCCTTTTTCTCCCTGAATGGACAAATCCTTTTCTATTGTCATTATAGCGTTTCGTACTTGACAAAGCAAGAAAACTTTTGTATAATTTATAGACAAAAACTAACAGAGGTAAAAAACATGGCAAAACATTCTTATACCGTTGAAAGCCTTTACGAGCTGGTGCCGTTTCGCTGTAACAAGCAGATCAACGTCAGGTGTCCGGAGCATATCAATCTGGAAATGGAGATCGTGCTGGTATTCGAAGGGACGTTACGCATGAATATCCGCGGAAAAGATTATGTGATCCCTGCCGGAAGCGGGGTGTTTGTCCTGCCGTTTGAAACGCACGATTTTTTCACGCAGGGTGAGAGCGTTTGCTACGTGTTGATGGCGTCGGATAAATACGCCAAAGAGTTTTTCAAAACCGTCAGCGCCGCTTATCCGACCTCTCGCTTGTTTTCGCCGGGAGAGGGACTGCTCGGGTATCTGCTTGCCATGTTTGAAACGTATAAAGGATGTGTGGAACAGGAGACAGCCGTACACGCCATGCTGTATCCGCTGTACCACTGTATCGGGAAGCAGTGCGCTTTTGAGAAAAAAGAGGTGTTCAGCGACACCTTTCTGATGGGGCTTGTATACATCAACGATCATTTTACCGAGGACATCACCGAGCGCGACATCGCGGGCGCTGTCGGGATGCACCCGTTTTCGTTCAGCAGACTGTTTTCGGAGAAAGCCGGTATGAATATCCGGAAATATATCAATATCCGGCGTCTTTCCTATGTGGCGGAAAAGCTGACAAAGGATCGGGACGTGCCTATTTCCGCCGTTGCCTATGAAGCGGGCTTTTCGTCCATACGCAATTTCAACCGCTTTTTCAAGGATGAGGTCGGCTGTTCGCCGAAAGAGTTCCGGGCAAACTTGAAGGAATAGCAGAAAATAAAAAAAGTCGGCAGACGGATGTCTGCCGACTTTTTTTCGGGATTCAGATAACGGTATCCGGGAAGAGCGCCTTTTTGAAGACGGCTTCGGCACCGCCGGTAATACCGCCTTTTTTTAAGTACGCGACCATGGCGCGTCGGGCGGACGTGTCGGTCGGCAGTTCGTCCGGGTTGCCGTTGTAGAAGCGGTCGAATAGCCACCACGCGGCACCGTAGGACTTGTCGATGACGACCTCGATGGTGTCGAATTCGTGCAGGAAGCCGACGATGTTGGAGGTGGGCGAAAAAATCTTGTCGTTTTCCGGATACATCAGCCACGAACTGCAAAAGAGAATGACCGGCTTGCCGTTCTGCTCTTTTGCAAAGAATTTCGCCGCCTGTCGGTAACTGTCGGCACGCGCTTCGGCGGGCATCGGTCCGTCGGAGGGGATGTGGATGTAGTAGACGGCATCGCCTTTGCCGACGGTATAACCGTCAACGGTAAGCGGCTCATCGCGACTGTAAATGCGTTTTTCATATTCAAATCTTCCGAGACGGAAAATCTTGACGCGAAAAATCTCATCGTACCATTCGATGACAAAGGTGCCCTCGACGTGCATGACCTTTTTGCATTCGATGAATTTGCATCTGAAATCGGTCATGATGTTCCAGAAATCGTCTTCGGTGTAGCCTTTTTCGATAAAGGAATCCTTTAACCATTTTGACGCATCCACAAGCATGACCGCGTCAAGCGTGTACGGATGTACGCCGGATTTTTCGGAAAGCGACTTCCTAAGAGCAGCGCAGACCTTGTGGTCGACAGTCTCGCGGTAGAGCCCGGCAAGAGCGGCAAAATCCTCGGCGTATTCTCCCGTCAAAGTGTCGCAGGCGGCAAGAAAGTCCGGCATTTCCGCTGTGTCCATGTTGATCTTGTTCAAGAAAAATACGGCGTATTCCCGAAGCGTCATAAAACCGCCTCCTTATTATAACGCGATAAGCGCGTCGCCGACGGCGTGAAGCATGGACAGTGTGGGGAAGACCGTGTTCTGCGGGAGGCATCCGTAGACGATCTCAAAGCTCAGTACGTCGACGGGGCTCTTTTCGCGTAATGCCGTCATGCAGTCCTTCCAGTCGATCATGCCGGTGAACGGGATGAGGTGCAGATCGGAATACAGATAGTTGTCGTGAACGTGGGTACAGCGGATCTTGTCACCCATTTTGCGGATCGCCGCGCTCTGATCCTTGGCGTAGGCGACGGAGGCGTGTCCGAAGTCCCAGCAGCAGCAGACGTGATCGCTGTGGTAGCTTTCGATGAGGGCGAGCAGTTCCTCGGCGGTCGAACAGTACCTGTCGCCGAAGTCATCGCGGAAGACGTTTTCAAACGCGATCTGCACGCCGAGCTTTGCCGCACGTTCTACCACCGGTGCGAAGTAGTCGTGGTTGTAGGCGAGCGCCTTTTCGACGGAGTAGGGCTGAGATTTGTCGTATTCGTCACCGTGGATGACGAGATATTTCGAGCCGAGCTCGGCGGCGATGGTCAGACTTTCGTCCACGAGGTGCTTGTGCGTTTCGGGAGAAACGTTGCTGTTGTAGCGGTTGTAGGGCGCGTGTCCCTGATAAGCGGTGAGACCGTATTTTTCAAAGGCGGCTCTCGTCTCTTTGAGCTCCGCACGGTAATCCTTGTACATATCCGGCGTATAATCGAGATACGGGAATCCCGCCTGTGCGACGAGCTTTGCGGTTTCGTCGACGGTGAGCGTTTTTTTGAAATAATTAAAATAGACTGACTGTTCCAATGCCGACACCTCTTTCTTTATTTCTTGTGGTCATTGTATCATAGCGGGAAGAGGATGTCAAGGCATAAGGCGGAAAAGTATACGGAATTGCGGAAAATTATTGATTATCCGTTTTTTCGGTTTTTTCGGTTTTTTCCGTCTTCTCCACCTTGTCGGCTTTCTTTTTGTGCTTGCGGACGGCACGGCGGATCAGAAGAACGAGTATCAGCACGATGACAAGGAAAAGAACAAGTCCCGGCAGTCCGTAGGCGACCGACACGGCAAAGTCCTGGCATCCGTCGGCAAAACTGCCGAAGCCGTCGGCAAGGGATTGCGCCATGCGTTCGCCGAAGGATTTGGGAAGCTCCTTGACGGGCGTGAGCTTGATGACCTCGGTAAGGGAAACGTTGACGGTCGAGTAGGAAACGAGAGAATCGTATTTGCGAAGTGTGCCGGAATAGCTTTCGATCTCGTAGCGCACGTCGGCAAGTTCCGCTTCCAAAAGAAGAACGTCGTTGAGATCGGCGGCGTTTTTCAGAATTTCAAGCAGGCGCTCTTCCCGCATTTCGGCGCTTTTTAAGCGTGCCTGCGTGTCGAAATACTGCTCGGTGACGTCGCGGTTGTTCTGCGACGAGCGGACGACGGTGCCGACGGTGTTCGCTTCTCTGCAAAAAGCGGCAAAGGCGCCGACCGGTACGCGCACGGTATAATAGGCATACCGTCCGCCGCTTTCGGCGTTCCCGTACTGCTCGGAGGACTCATAGTAGGCGCCGTACTTGGCGCAGAGCGTGTCGAGCGCCGTCACGGCGTTTTCAAATTCCGTCGTTTCCACATCGAAGGAGCCCGAATAGATGATCTTGCGTTCTGCGGCGGGACCGACGTCTTTCGTATCATCCATTACGGCGGCTTTTCCGTTATCCTCATAGGTGCCGGCGGTGCGTGTGCTGTAAGAAGCGCCGAAGGAACGCGGTGCCTCCTGCGGCATTTCCATTCCCATTTCTGTCTCCGCCGTATAGGCGTACAGGTCTGCCGTGTCGGCTCCCTCGGTGAATTTTTGGCGGCTCGTGCAGGCGGCAAAGCAGGGAAGAAGGAGCATAGAGATGAGCATAAGGGCGATGATGCGCTTTTTCATGATGATTCTCCTTTGTTGTTTTGATGGGGGATCGCTTTGCCTTTTTGACGCACGCGACCTGCCATTCGTTCCCTGCAAAAGAGAATATTTTTGCTGTTTCCTCAAAACAGAACATTTGTTCTTGACAAAACAGAACATATGTGCTAAAATAAAGAAAAAACAGAACGGATGTTTGCTATGTTTTGCGAAAAAGCAGAGAGATATATTCGACACGAGGGCGTGAACGAGGGGCGGATCGTCCTGCACTCCGACCTCAATAATTTTTTTGCCTCGGTGGAATGCCTCCGTCACCGTGCCCTGAAAGCGTATCCGGTGGCGGTCTGCGGCAGTAAGGAGGATCGGCACGGGATCGTGCTCGCAAAGAATAACCTTGCCAAAATGCAGGGCGTAAAGACGGGCGATGCCATCTGGCAGGCAAAGCGGCTGTGCCCGACGCTTGTGGTGCTGGAGCCGCATTACGACGATTATCTGTATTATTCGGAGACCGTCCGACGGATATACCGTGATTTCAGCGACCGTGTCGAGCCGTTCGGTCTGGACGAAGCGTGGATCGAGCTGACCGGGATGTCGGGAAGCAAAACGCTTGCCGACGGGGTGAAGGGAGCCAACCGTATCCGGAAAACGGTGTACGAGCGGACGGGACTCACCGTTTCGGTGGGGGTGAGCGACAATAAGGTGTTTGCCAAGCTTGCGTCGGATTACCGCAAGCCGGACGCCGTGACGCTCATGGGACCGGATCAGTACGCACAGCGCATTGCACCGCTTGCCGTGGGAGAAATGCTGTTTGTCGGGCGGAGCGCGCAAAAGCGTTTGCGGCTGTTCGGCATTCAGACTATTGGGGACGCAGCGCATATGAACGAGGATTTTTTCACGCAAAAGCTCGGCAAAAACGGACGGTCGCTCTTTTGCGGTATCTGCGGTCACGATGTCTCACCCGTCTCGCCGTATGCGGCGCGGGATATCATCAAAAGCGTCGGCAATTCCGTGACGCCGCCGCGGGACTTGAAGACGGAAGAGGACGTGCGGCTGATCGCCTACGCGCTGTGTGATAAGGTGTGTGCACGCCTCAGAAGCCTCGGTCTCAAAGCAACGACGGTAAGCCTTTCGGTGCGGGACGAGCATCTTGTGACGACCGAACGGCGCAAGACCGTGCCGCCGACCGATCACGCCGAAATATTGCTTGAAAACGTCATGTGGTTGTATCATGAGCAGTTTGACGAAAACAAACCGGCCCGCTCACTCGGCGTGCGGACGGAGGGACTCGTGTCGGCATCGGAACGACCGGAGCAGATTTCGCTTTTGGATGAAAAACAAAATGCCGGCACCGTTTTGGATCGGACGCTGGACGCGCTGACCAAAAAGTACGGTGTCGGCATCGTGGAACGGGCGCTCTATCAGAAGGACAGACAGCTTTCCCGTTCGGTGCGGGCAAGGCGTGACGAAGTACAGCCCTTCAAGAGCCATTAAAGCTGGTACTGTACCTCGAAGTCGCGGTAAACGCGGCTGAAATCTTCGTCATTGTACTTAATGTTGTTGAGGTAATTGTGCGTGTCGAAGGTGGAGTGTTGTTCGAGCTCGATGACGGCGACGGCAATGTTGGAGCAGTGGTCGGAAATACGTTCGAAGTTGGTGAGATAATCGGAGAGGACAAAGCCGGTCTCAATGGTGCAGTTTCCGGTAGTGAGACGCTTGATGTGGTTGTCCTTGATCTGCGCGATGAGACGGTCGATGACCTGTTCGAGCGGCTCGACGCGGGAGGCAAGGGCAACGTCGTTCGTGCGGAAGGAGAGCATGGTCATGTCAAGAATATCCCGCACCGCCTGCGTGAGGACGGCGAGCTCGTGTGTTGCCTCTGCGGAAAATGTGATGGACTTGTCGTGGATTTCCTGCGCCACTTTGAGCAGATTGACGGCATGGTCGCCGAGGCGTTCAAAATCGCCGATGGTGTGGAGCATCTTGGAAATCTTACGGCTGTCCGGCTCGGAGAGAGCCTGCGCGGACAGACGCACAAGATAGGTGCCGAGCCTGTCCTCGAATTTGTCGAGCTTGTCCTCGCATCTGGTGATATATTCGTGATTTTCGTCAGAGCATACCGCCATGTTGTCGAGGGAGCGCAGCATCATAGAATGAGCGATGGACGCCATGCGGGAGGTGCCGTTGTCACACTCCGACAGCACGACGGACGGCTGACGGAAGAGCAGGTCGTCGATCTCGGGCACGTCGTTGTCGCGGGCGGTTTCCGCTTTGTCGCGGACGAGCCATTCGGTGATGCGGATGAGCAGCTTGGAAAACGGCATGAGGATGACCGTGATGGCGAGGTTGAAAAGCGTGTGGATGAGTGCGATGGTAAACGGATTGACGGCGACCGACGAAAAGGCGAAGGCAAAAATCCCGTCAAGCAGGGTGTAGAGGGATAAGCATACGACGGTGCCGATGACTTTGAGGGAGGTGTGCAGGATGGCGACGCGCTTTGCCTTGACATTGGTACCGATGCAGGAGATGAGGGATGTGGCACAGGTACCGATGTTCTGCCCCATGATAAGGGGGATGGCGACGCGGAAGGGAATGACGGCGGACATGGAGAGCGCCTGTAAAATACCGATGGAAGCGGCGGAGCTCTGAATGACAGCCGTGAAGGCGGTCGCCAAAAGTACGGCGAGAATGGGATTTTCAAAGCGCATGAGCAGATTCTTGAAGCCTTCTGTTTCGCTGAGAGGCGACACGGAGGAACTCATGATGGTCATACCGTACATGAGAATGGCAAAGCCGACAAGAACGTTGCCGATACTGATTCTTTTGTCTTTTTTGCTGAACATGAGAAGCAGGACGCCGATAAAGGCGACGATGGGAGAGAAATTCGCCGGTTTAAGAAGCTGTAAAAAGAAGTTGGAGCTGTCAATGCTGGCAAGGCTGAGAATCCACGAGGTAAGCGTGGTGCCGATGTTGGCGCCGAAAATGACGCTGATGGTCTGGGAAAACTGCATAATGCCGGAGTTGACAAGACCGACGAGCATGACGGTGGTAGCGGAGGAGGATTGCATAGCAATGGTGATGACGGCGCCGAGCAGGAGGCTGATGAAGGGATTGGCGGTCACTTTTTTGAGCAGGTGCTCTAACTTGCTGCCGGTCATTTTTTCAAGGCTCTGCGACATGACGCGCATACCGAATAAGAAGAGTGCCAGTCCGCCGATCAGCTCAAAAAGAGAGAAGATAAGATTTTCCATCGCATATATCCTTTCTGTGTGCAGTTCCCGGCAAACGTCCCCAAATTCGGCGTCTGCCCAACTCTCACCAATACCATTATACAACAAATAGTGCGGATTTTGTGATCGAATATGCAATTTTTGTGTAACAAATCATGAACATTTCTTCTTTTGATCGAACCTATCGAAAAAATGTCGCCGTGCTCTTGAAATAGACATAAATTTCGTGTATACTGATGCATAGAGAATAAAGGAGCGATGCAAGGAATGGAAAACTACCCTGACGTCCCGGAACAGAAAAAAGGCTTTACACCGTGGAAACTTATCAAATGGCTCGTTCTTGCGCTTGCCGCGGTCGTGTACGGCATCCTTGTCGTGCGGTGTTCCCTTGCACGCGATCCGAAAATCGTTTCCGAGGTGCTGACGGACGAGAATTTTCTGCGTGCCTATCAGGAAGATCCGGCATCGGTGACGGTATGGCAGTACCCCATGAGCCGTGCGTGGGTGGCCGTGGAAGAGGGGCGGCTGATCGAGTTCAACTGTCTGTATTATGTGACAGGCGCCGATGAATTGCAGGTGTCCGTCAAATATAACCCCGATATTCTGCCGCATGTGCCGTCCGACGAGGTGGCGTTCCGCTTCCGGCTGACCGATGAAGACGGCAACGTTTATGATACCTATACCTGCGAGACGGAAAAGCCGTTCCGCTTCCGTTACGTGCGGCTGGCGTTTTCGGGGATCAAACTGGAAAAGGCGGGGGAAACAGACCCCGAGACAGGAAAGCCCGTACGCAAGACCTATACACTGCATCTTGACGCCCGCACACCGGACGGTGACTACAAGGAATACTGCGATCATATGATATACGATGGCTCTACGGTGTGCAAGGAGATCCCGTTTACCGTAAAATAAAATAAGAAAATGAAGCAAAAGACCGCCTGCGGGCGGTCTTTTGACTTGCCGATTTATATGGCGGCGGGAAAAAAGAGATTTGTCAGAAGAACGGAGACAAGCAGACAGAAAAGCAGAACGAGAAAGGCCGCGGGAAGGGCGTAGCGCGTCCGGCGCACGCCGACAGCCGAAAAATAGACCGACAGCGTGTAAAGAATGGTGTCGGAAGAGCCGAGTAAGACTGACGCGATGAGCCCCGAACGGCTGTCGGGGCCGAGCATGGCGAATAATTCGTTTATCGAGGCGGTAGAGGCACTGCCGGAAAAGGGGCGCATGAGAACGACTTGCAAAAGCGGAGGACTTATGCCGAGACGCGAGAAAAGCGGCGCAAGATGTGAGCCGAGAAAAGCGAGCGCACCGCTTGCGGCAAACATACGCACGCCGCAAAGCAGGATGATGAGCCCCGGCAGAAGTGAAAACGCCGTCTGCAAGCCTTCTTTGACACCATCTAAAAAAACGCCGGACAGATCGGTTTTGCTGATTAACAGGATAAGTGAGCAGGCGGCAAGGGTAAGCGGCACCGAAAGACTGCCGACGAGATCAAGAAGGCTCATGACGCTTTTTGCCGATCCCGGCAAACAGACGGCAGAGGAAGATGCCGAACAGTGTTGTGAGCACCGAGCATATCCATATGGGAAGCAGGATACAGCCCGGGTTTGCAGAGCCGTGCGCAAACCGGAGCGAAAGAAGCGTTGTGGGAATGAGCTGGATCGGCGTTGTCGCGAGAACGGCAAACAGGATCATTTCGTCGCTTGCCCGGTCGTTTGTTTTGGTACTTGATTCCGAAAGCCTTTGCATGGCGCGGATGCCGAGCGGGAGGGAAGCGTTGCCGAGCCCGAGGAGATTGGCGCTGAAAGCGGCGGCGATCTCGTCAAGTCCCGTGTTTTTCCGGGCGGCATGCGGATAGAGAACACGCAGTACCGGGCGCACGAGGCGGGAAAGAAAGGCGACGGCACCGACTTTTTCGAGCACCCGGATAACGCCCGACCACAGTGCCATCATGCCGCACAGCGACAGAACGAGCGTAACGGCGTCGCCTGCGCTCTGCGTGACGGCGAGCGCCAGGGAAGAGAGACTGCCCGTTGCGGCGGCGCAGATGACCGACAGTAAGACTAAAATCCCGAAAACCTTGGCAAGCATGACAAAACTCCTTTTTGTGCATTTGGTATACTATATGAGGATTGTCAAAAAGTATGCGGGGCGCATATTCTGTTAATACAAAAAGGAGGAATGATGTTATGCCGTCTGTTTTTATAAGCCCGTCCTTACAGGCGTACAACGAGTACTACGATGGCTCCGGCTCGGAAAAGTACTATATGAGTCTGGTGGCGGATGCCATGGAGCCGTTTCTTGCGGCGAGCGGTATCCGTTATACGCGCAGTGATCCGGACGGAACGCTGTCTCAGGCGATACGGCAGTCCAACGAGGGTACATACGATCTGCATCTGGCGCTCCATTCCAATGCGTCACCCGAGTACCTTGCCGGTCAGCTCACGGGTCCGGATTTTTACTATTATACCCGCAGCGACCGCGGCAAACGCGCGGCAACGGTGCTTGCCGACAATTTCACAAGCATCTATCCCGATCCCGAGAAGGTCAACACCATGCCCACCGCATCTCTTGCCGAGGTCACGCGCACTTCTGCGCCGTCGGTGCTTGTCGAGATCGCCTACCACGATAATCCGGGAGATGCCGAGTGGATCAAGAACAACATCACCGCCATTGCCCGTAACCTATCGCAGGGGCTTGCCGAGTATTTCGGCGTGCCGTTCGTCGATCTGCCGGGGTATGAGGAGCAAGCGCCGGTACCGACACCGCCGCCCATGCCGGAGCCCGAGCCGGAAACACCCGGAAGCGACTACACCAACGCCACCGTCGTTACTGAAAGCGACGCGCTCAATATCCGTCGGTATCCCGATTTTGACGCACCTGTCATCGGACGCATCCCGCGGGGATCAAGACTTGCGGTATACTGCGAAAGCGGCGACTGGTACATCGTGGATTACGGCGGTGTGCTCGGCTTTGCCTACGGGCGCTATATTGTGCGTGACAGATAACCTGAGAATAAAGAAATCCCGTCTGCCTGATAGGCAGACGGGATATTGATTTGCGGGGATTTAAGAAAGATAGACGGGCTTTTGCAGAAGCGTGAGATTATTGCTGTTCAAAACCAACAGCGTGGCGGTTTTTGCGTTTTCCAGCTTCTGCGCGTCAAAGGAAACGGTAGACACCGTGGAGAGCACCGGGAAAGAAAGCGTATCGAAGTAGATCATGCGCCCGCGCTCATCGTATACGCCGCAGATAACGGTAAAGGGAACGGGATCGCGGAAGCCGACGCGGAGCGAAACGGAAAGCTTTCCGTTTTCGGTATCGAACGCCGCCGTGTCAAGTCTGAAAATATCACGGGCGGCGGACAGAACGCGGAGAAGCGGGAATGCCTCCGTCTGTGCTGCCCAGACGTTTATGAGATCGAAGCCCAACGTATCCTGCAAGAAGGTATCGGCACAGAGAGCGGCACGATCGGAAAGCTGTGCGTTTTCACGCAGTGTTTTCCCTTCGAGCGCGGTGTCGGTCACGGCGTAGTTGTCGGCAAGAGCAATGTATTCACTTTGGTATCCGCAGACGTAGCCGGCGAACGACTGCATGGCGTCGCGCACCGCACAGACGGAGCCGTCGATGATGCAGGAGGAAACGTCCGAATCCACACGCATGAGGGAAGCCAGTCCCACCCAGCCGGGATCTTCACCGAAGAGATAGCCCGCGACACCGCCGGCATAGGCGGAGCCGTCAGAGGATGCGGACGCCGTGACGGAGCCGGTATACAGACAGCGGCGGATACCGCCTTCTCCGGCGGAATAGGTGCGCATGGTGCCGACGATGCCGCCGCACATGGCGTTGACCGAAGCCTTGGCGGACACGTCTGCCTGTACGATGCAGTCGAGCAGGTCGATGACGGTGTTTTTCTCGGAGGAGAATATCCCGACGAGTCCGCCGACGGTGGACGAGCCGTCCGTCGAAGTGACGTCGAGCGTGCCGTACGCGGCGCAGGACTGAATGTTCGCTTTGCCGTCACTTGCGTGGAATTTTCCGGCGATAAGGCCGGCAAAGGTATTGGAATCGGTCGTATATCGGATGGTAAAATCGGAAACTTCCAAAGAACGGATGACGGCATTCTCCGTGACACCGAAGAGTCCGGCATAGGTGGTCGGCTTTGTGATGGTAAGCCCGGTGATATGGTATCCGTTTCCGTCAAACACGCCGGAAAACGGCGTGCTTTCCGTGCCGATCGGCGTCCACTCGTGTCCGCCGAGATCAATGTCGGTGGCGAGGATATAGCAGGCGTTTTGGAACTTGTTGGGGTAGGAAACGAGCATACGGCTCAGATAAGCGAGCTGAGAGCCGTTGTAAATGCGGTAAGGGGACTCTTTCGTTCCGTCACCGGAGGAAAAGGGAGAGACAGACGAGCCGTCCCATACGTCGATGCTGATGGTGCGGTAGATGGCGTAGTAGGAGGTGTTGCCGTAAATATGAACGTTATCCGGGTCTGAAACGGGTACTGTGCCGTCGGGCGTTTCCGACCAAACGGCAAACTCGTAATAAAAGTGCGGCGTCTGCGGAATGACCGGAGGCTCGGGGAAAATCACCCGGGAGGAATAGGGAGCGAAAAAGTCGCCGATCTGCTCGGAGCCGTTGAAGAAGGTGACGGTAAAACTGCGGAAGTTTTCCGAATAGTTGGCGAAAAGAATGAGGTCTTTTTCAACGATAAGAGAATCGACAGCCGTTTCCTTGTCGTCCGGGAAGCGGGAGAAGCAGTCAAATTCAAAAATGGAATCGTCGTCTAACACGGATTCATCCGGCACAATCGTTTCACCGAAGGAGGACGCTTCGGCGTCAAGAAAAATGGCGGACTGGAAATAGTAGACGTACCGTTTGCTCTTTTCAAAGGGGAGCGAGGCGAGCGTCGGGTACTGGTAACCGAGACCCGGTGCCTGCCATATCGTCGGATCGAGATCAAAGATCTTCGGATCCTGAAAATCGGTGCCGGAGATGACTTTTTCGTGCGGCTGTTCGATCTCCGCCGCACGGCAGACGGAAAAAGTAAACGAATAGCATTTTGCGTAGGTAACGGCACCCGTCGTATAGGCGGAAAACTTTCCGGCAACGGCTTCCTCCGAACCGAGATCGTAAACGTCGCAGTTGGTGTAGGCTTCGGAAATGGAAAGTTTTCCGGCGGAAGCGGTGGCGGTAATGGAGGTGAATCCTGCGGTGTAGGAGGCAAAGCCCATGCTTTGCGCATACACGGAGCCGTCGGAAAAAGCGCCCGTAATGGACACGTCGGAGCCGCCGGAGATGGTATAGCCGGAGAAACCGCCCGTGTACGTTTCCCCGTATGCCTGCGTGTAAACAAGACCGGAGGCATAACAGCCGGACACGGAGATGGTGCCCTGATTGCCGCCGATGTAGCCGATAAAGCCGGCATTGTAGACGTTGTCTTTTCTGGTGCCGTGCAGGTCGGGATTGCGTGTCAGCACATCGCGTGCGGCATAGCAGTTTTCAATGGCAACGCTGCCGCCGTCAGCGGCGAGATATCCGATAAAGCCGCCTGTGCGGGCCGTCATGTCAGATGCTTTGTTGGAGCCCGACAGGGTGTAGAAAGCGGAAATGTCGGAAAAGCAGTCGGAAACGGTAACGGTGGAGGCGGCGGAGGAATGCAGATAGCCGATCAGTCCGCCGGCATACAGCGGGTAATCGGTGACCTGTACGGAAATGCCGAGCGGCATATCGGTCGAGACGGAACAGCCGGAAATCTCATGCTTACCGCCGTCGTTCACGATACAGCGTC
This sequence comes from Eubacteriales bacterium, assembly GCA_045598975.1. Taxonomy (GTDB): domain Bacteria; phylum Bacillota; class Clostridia; order Oscillospirales; family CAG-382; genus UMGS882. The sequence continues at coordinate 9,511 of JAZRVE010000051.1, read as the reverse complement.
CGATGAGAGCACCGGAATAGACGTAACCGGTGAAAGAATAATCCATCACGAAGTTTTTGAGTTTCAGATCATAGACCGAGCCGTTGTAGACAAAGCCGAAGAAGCCGAGATAGCGGCGTTCGGCGTCGGTGAGGACAAAATCGGATATGGTGTACCCGCCGCCGTCGAATACGCCCTGGAAGGTGCAGGAATACTGCGTGTCATCCGAATAATAGCCGATCGGCGTCCATTCCTCGCCGTTGAGGGAAATGTTGTTTGTCAGCGCATAGTAGGCGGTGACGTATTTGCGCGAGCCGGAATTGATGAAAAGCGCAAAGTTGCGCAGATCGTTGTCGGAGGATATGAGATACGGATCGGACTCCGTACCGCTTCCGCCGGAAAAGAAGGTGGCAAAAAGAGAAGCCTCTCCTTCGGGATCGGAAACGTCGGTCTTGTCGGGGAGCAAAAGTGCTTCTTCGGGAGAAAAAGGCATTTCCTCCGCACTTTCCGGCAGATCCGACAGGGAAGCGGAAGAAGCCGAAACGGCAACACTTACAACGCAGAGCACAAAGATAAGAAACAGGGCGAGCCTTGCGCAAAAGAGACGGGAATGATTATTTTTCATGGCGGATACCTCGTTAAGCATGGTTATTGGGCAGAAGATACTTCGGTGATCGTAGTGGACGCATAGATTTGGGAAAGCAGTGAATCAAAATCACCGGAGACGGTGAAATAGGCAAGGGAAGCCATAAGATCGTCGTCAGAGCAGAAGACGTCTTCCGTCAGCGGCAGTCTGTACAGGATGTGATATCCGAGAGAGGTTTCGACAATGTCGCTGATCTCGCCCTCTTTAAGGGCAAACGCGGCCTTCTCGAATTCCGGCACGAGTTCGCCCGCCGTAAACAGATACCCGTTCGGAAATGCCGCCATGCCGGGATCTTCACCGTACTCGCTGACGAGAGCGTCAAAATCAGAGCCGTTGGCGATGAGCTGCTTGATAAAGAGCATCTTGTTGTACGCCTGCTCTTTTTCTTCGGCGGAAGAGGTGTCATAAGTGACGAAAATATGCTTGACCAGGGCATAATCGCCGGCATAGAGCTGATAGAGTTCATGCGGCGTGGGTGCGGTGTTTTGGAGAAAATCGGAATACATCATCGCGTAGTAGTTTGTGAAAAGATAGTTCTGATAGTAGGCATATTCGGAGATGCCGTAAGCGTTTTCATCGATCAGCGGTTTTACTGCCGCCCAGACGCCGTCAAAATCATCGGCAACGGTGGAGAATACCGCGTCGGAAAGACGGAAATCGAACAACCTCAACATCTTTTCGACGGAGGCGATGGAATGCAGAGCCTCTGCGGCTGTCTCCTCGTCGGCGTCAAAAGTGGCGTACCGATGCAGTGATTCGGTGATGGCGAAGGAATCGTCCGCCGTAGCATATACCGTGTTGTCCGCATCGGTTTTCTCACCGTCGAAAGCTTCAAGGGCTTCCGTCGCCGATACGCCTGCGGGCAGAGAAAGGTTCACGCGCAAAGAGGGATCGAGGGTGCGGCAGGCAAGGGCGGCAAGCTCTTCGCAGGTGATGTTGGCGTCGGGCGAGAACGAGCCGAGCCCGTCATTGCCCGTCAGAATACCGAGATTGTACAGAAAGAGCACCGCGTCATACGAGCGGGAAAAGACGCTGACGTCCGGCAGAAAAGAGACGGTGTTGAGCGCGGGGGACATCGGCATCGCCGAGCAGATCTCGGCGAAGATTTCAGCGGCGAACAGACGTGTCGCAGGCTGGGAAGCGGCGACCTCGTCCGTGATCTCGGTCGTGTAGGACAGTCCCGCTAATGCGGCCGTTTTTTCGGCGGCAAGACAGACCTGCTTGTTGGTAACGGCGGTGTTTGGTACGTAGGTGTCGCCCTCATAGGTCAGAATGCCGTTTTCCGCCGCTTTGGCAACGTAGGGGGAGAACCACTCTCCCGCAGGTGCGTCCCATGCCGAGACAAAGGCGGTAAGAAAAGCCGTAAAAAGCAGGGCAAAGAATAAGAGTTTATGGATACGTTTCATGTTCAACCTCTCTTTTCGTGCGTTCAGCCGAGGTAAAATTTGTGGAAATCCTTCTTTCCCTTTTTGACGATCAGGGCGTCGGCAAAGGCGTCTTTCGGATACGATGCGCCGAAATCGGTCACCTTGGTATCGCCGACCGTCACGCCGCCCTGCTTGATGAGGCGCTTAGCCTCGCTGTTGGACGGGCAGAGACCGGCTTTGACGAGAAGTGTGGCAAGAAGAACGGAGCCATCGGTGAAGTCCTCGTCGGAAAGGGCGGTGGAAGGCATATTTTCGCTGTTTCCGGAGCCCGCAAAGATATTGCGTGCGGCTTCGAGCGCCTTGTCGGCTTCCTCTTTGCCGTGGACGAGCTCGGTCAGCTCGTAGGCGAGCTTTTCTTTTGCCTTGTTGAGGTCGGAGCCCGAAAGCTTTGCGTATTCCTCGATCTCGTCAAGCGGCAGGAAGGTGAGCATCTTCATGCATTTGATGACGTCGGCGTCGTCGACGTTGCGCCAGTACTGGAAGAAATCGTAGGGCGGCGTTTTGTTCAGATCGAGCCAGACGGCGCCGTTTGCCGTTTTGCCCATCTTTTTGCCCTCGGAATTGAGCAGCAGGGTGATGGTCATGGCATAAGCGTCCTTACCGAGCTTTTTGCGGATGAGCTCGGTGCCGCCGAGCATGTTCGACCATTGTTCGTCGCCGCCGAACTGCATGTTGCAACCGTACTTCTGGTAGAGCACGTAGAAGTCGTAGCTCTGCATGATCATGTAGTTGAACTCCAAGAAGCTGAGTCCTTTTTCCATGCGCTGCTTGTAGCATTCGGCACGGAGCATGTTGTTGACGGAGAATTGAGCGCCCACCTCGCGAAGAAGCTCGACGTAATTGAGACCGAGCAACCAGTCGGCGTTGTTGACCATGAGAGCCTTGCCCTCGGAAAAATCGATGAAACGGCTCATCTGCTTTTTAAAGCAGGCACAGTTGTGTTCGATGTCTTCTTTGGTGAGCATTTTGCGCATATCCGTGCGCCCGGACGGGTCGCCGACCATGCCGGTGCCGCCGCCGATGGGCGCGATGGGACGGTTGCCCGCCATCTGTAAGCGCTTCATGAGGCAGAGTGCCATGAAGTGACCGACGTGTAAGCTGTCGGCGGTGGGATCGAAACCGATGTAGAAGGTGGCTTTGCCGTTGTTGACGAGTTCGCGGATCTCGTCTTCGTCTGTCAGTTGTGCGAGAAGTCCTCTCGCTTTGAGTTCTTCAAATACTGTCATGATGCTGTACTCCTGTATATGAAATTTAATTTTTTGACGTGTTGTCCCGGTCAAAGGTTCCGTCTATAAGCTCGGAAGCCGTTTTGCGGGCGGCATCCGAAACGTGGATGCCGGAAAGGATGCGGGCGGTCTCTTCGATGCGTTCGTCGCCCGTGAGGGAGCAAACGGCGGTCTCCGTGGAGCCGTCCTTTTCTTTTTTGGAAACGAAGAAATGCGTGTCGGCAAGAGAGGCGATCTGCGCCGAATGCGTCACGCACATGACCTGTGCGCCGAGCGACGTTTCTTTGAGCTTGATGCCGATACGGCGGGAGGTCTTGCCGGAAATGCCGGTGTCGATCTCGTCGAAAATGAGTGTTTCGGTGCCGTCGCGTGCGGCAAAGACGCTTTTGATGGCAAGCATCAGACGGGAAAGCTCGCCGCCGGATGCCGTTTTGTTCAAGGGCAGAAAATCGCTGCCGGCATTGAGTAAAACGTAAAATTCCACGTCGTCACAGCCGGTCGGGGAAAAGTCGGTGCTCTGCCTTTGTACCCGAAAGCGGGCACCGGGCATTTCGAGATAGGTGAGCTGTTCTTCAATGGCGCTTTCCAGGCGTCGCGAGGCATTTTGCCGCGCATTTGTCAGTGCCTCGGCGGCGTGGGAAAGCTCTTTTTCCAAGGCGGCGCATTTTTTCGTGAGCTCGTCGGTGCGCAGATCGGACAGTTCGAGGTCCGAGAGCTGTTTTTCGGCGTCTGCGAGATATGCGAGCACGTCGGACACCGTCGCGCCGTATTTGCGGCGCAGGCGTTGGATGTCATATAAGCGCTGTTCGATGCGGTCGAGCCTTGCCGACGGGGATTCGTCGGTGTCGGAGACCATATCGTGCAGGGTTTCGGCTATATCATAGACTTCGCTTTTGGCGGATTTGAGCCGCTCGATGAGGTCGAAGGCGTCGTCCGTCACTTTGGCAAGCGCCGTGAGATGGGAAAGCGCCGTGTCGATCTGTTCGGTGGCGGATAGGGCGCCGTCCGAGAGAGCCGTATACGCGCCGAGGGCGTTTTCCGTTATCTTTTCGCGGTTGGACAGTTTCTTTTTTTCTTCGAGAAGCTTGTCCTCTTCGTCGGGTTTGAGCTTCATCGCCGCAATTTCGCCGATCTGATAGCGGAGCGTTTCGATCATCCGCTCTTTCTGGGCGTTGTCAAGGGTGAGGCTTTCGAGCTCCTTTTTGGTATCCTTATATTCCCGGTACAGCGCCGAATAGGCTGAAAATTCATTCTGCGGCAGGGCATAGGCGTCGAGCAGGGAGAGATGCTTTTCTTTTTTCAGCAGATCCTGATTGTCGTGCTGACCGTGGATGTTGATGAGAAAAGCGCCGAGTTCTTTGAGAAGAGAAGAGGGAACGTGGCGCGTACCGACGCGGCACACGCTTTTGCCGTCGAGCGAGACGGTGCGGGAAACCGATACGTATCCGTCCTCGTCCGGTATGACGCCGAGTTCCTCACAGCGTGCGAGACAGGACGGTGACAAATCGGAAAAGAGCGCTTCGACAAAAGCCGTGCTTTCACCCGTTCGGATGAGCTCTTTCTGAAAGCGGTTGCCGAACAGAAGCGCAATGGAGTCGAGGATGATACTCTTTCCGGCACCCGTTTCGCCGGTAAAGGCGGTAAAGCCCGCCGAAAACGGAATGTCCAGCGTGCGGATGAGAGCGATATTCTCTATATGTAAGGAAAATAACATCGGAATCGTCTCCCTTACGGTGTCGTCAGTTATAGGTTGTTGTGCAGACTTTTGGAGAGCTTCTTGACAAAGTCGGCGGCGTCGGATTCGGTCGCCATCACGATGAAGATGGTGTCGTCACCGGCAATGGAACCGACAATGTCTTCGATGTTGAGCGAATCAATGGCGGTGCAGGTCGCCTGCGCCATTCCGGCATAGGTTTTGAGCACGACCATGTGCCCGGCATAGCGGATGCCGACGACCATTTCCGAAAGGATGCCGCGGAATTTGTCGGTAAGTTTTGCGTCGATCTCACTTTTCAAGGAATTGTGCGTGTAGTGAGAACGCGTCGGAATGCCGTCCTTGGTAGAGGAGGCCTTGATGAGCCGCAGTTCCTTGATGTCGCGCGAAACGGTCGCCTGCGTTGCCGAGTAGCCCGCTTTATTGAGAAGCTCGACCAGTTCTTCCTGCGTTTCCACGTCGTTCTTTTCGATGATCTCTAAAATCTTGTTCTGTCTTTTGGATTTCATGATAAGTCCTCCGTTGTTCTGTCCGCGAATACGGGCTCGGATTCCGGCAGATCGTTGGCTGCCGTTAATTTGCGGTTGAGAAGCATGTAAAAGTTTACGTCCTTGACGTGCAGCAGACGGGCTGTTTCCTGCGCCTTGCGGATGCGCACGACGTCGCCGCTGCGGATGGTCTTGACACCTCTGCCATCAAAGGTGCAGAACGCCTCGTTGATCTTGTCCGCCGTGAAACGAATGTCAATGACGGAAGAATCGGAGAACAGCACCGCACCGGAATTGACGCACATATAGGGGCAGACGGGGATGGCGCACAGGCAGGAGAGATGCGGGTCCATGATGGGACCGCCCGCCGACATACAGTAGGCGGTGGAGCCCGTCGGCGTCGACACGATGATGCCGTCCGCACGGTAATGAGAAAGGAAATTGCCGTCGCAGTAGACTTTAAGTCCCGCCATACGGGAAACGGCGCCTTTGGAAATGACGACATCGTTGAGGACGGTCGCCGAATGGATGACGGTGTCGTTGTGAATGATCTCGGCAGTTATCATCATGCGGTTGTCCACACGCACGCCGGGGATGGCGGAGGGATCTGTCAGATCGCCGGCGGCAAGCAGAGGACGGAGCTTGTCAAGCTCGTTTGTTTCAAGCTCGGCAAGATAGCCGACCCGCCCGAGATTGATGCCTATGATGTAAGCGCCGCTTGCCGCGGCACGCTTGGCAATTTTGAGAATGGTGCCGTCGCCGCCGAAGACGATGCAGAGGGCGGCTTTGCGGTAGAGTAAGTATTCGGGGACGTATTCGATGGGCTGATCTTTCAGGATCGTCTCCGAAAGGGGAAGAGCGGCGCCGTACGGCTTCTTGAAATTGTCTGACATAAAGATTTTGCAGGAATACTCGCGTAAGATCGAGAGGAGCTTCAAGGTGCTGGCAAGATTTTTGTCCTTGTTGGGATTAACGGTGATGGAAATTTTCAGCATAGGCACCTCCACTTTACAAATACATATATACAGTATACTACTGTTTTTGCATAATTTCAAGAGATATACCGCATATTTTCAAAAGAAATTTTTCCCGTTTCCCGTTTTGCAGCGACAGGATGCAAAAATTCATATTTCATCTACAAATTTAAGGGAAAAAGGGTGTATAATGAAGAAAACACAGTTGAAAGGAAATCCGTTCATGAAAAGTACCAAAAGTTCCGTTATTCTGGTGTTGATAACGTGTTTCGTGATTTTTGACATTCTGTTATATTCAAAGATCATCACCCATAAAATGCCCGTCCCGACGCATCAGCCGACGGACGCCCAAACGTCCTCGGAGCCCCTTGACGAAAGTACGCCGTCGGTCGAGACTCCGTCAGCCGCATCGCTCGGGTATCACACCCTGCACGCATCACCGTCCGACGCGGCGGCAGGCCCGCTCATTCTTGTCAATGACCGGCATTCGTTCGTATTCGATAACCGTCCGGTGAACGTGCCGGAAGAAGTGGCGGTCAGCGTGCGGTATAATAAGACCGGCTCCTATTCGGTCACGGATATCAACGTGTCGCTCAACGTGACGACTATTCAGGCATTCAACCGGCTGATGGACGAGTTCAAAGCCTCTTACCCGAATGCCGCCGTCATTCTGACGGAGGGCGTGCGTACCTTTGAACAGCAGCAGGAAATGCTGGACATGAAGATCGCTCAGTACGGAGAGGATCAGACCATAGCCGCCAAACCCGGATACAGTGAGCACCATTCGGGATACGCATTTGACATCAGCACCTATGAAAATAACGTCATGGCGACCTTCACAGGTGACGGCGATTATGCATGGATATACGAAAACGCATGGAAATACGGCTTTGTTCTCCGCTATCCGGAGGGCAAGGAGGACGTTACGGGCATTTCCCACGAAACGTGGCATTTCCGTTATGTCGGCGTACCTCATGCGGAGTACATGAAACAAAACGGGCTGACGCTTGAAGAATACATCGAACAGCTTGCTTTGTATCCGTTGGAAAGCGGGGGACTTTCCCTTACCGACAGCGCCACGGGCGACGCTTACACCGTGTACAGCGTGCCGGTCGATGCCGAGCATACGGCGCTCTCCGTTCCGGGGGATAAAACGTATACCCTTTCGGGCGACAACGCGGGACACGTTATCGTGACGGTGAGAGCGTAACGATATATCCGATATATCATATAAAGGAAGAACCGCCGACATCGGCGGTTCTTCTTTTGCTTTTTGAAAATCAGTTGTGCTTGACGTCCACAAGCGGTCTTGCGGTATAGGAGGTGTGGAGAACCTCGTGAGCCTTGTGACTGCCGGGCTTTTCAAAGTACTCTTTATAGAGCATCTGAATGACCGGGTTCTCGTGGGACAGACGAAGCGGGAGCGCCTTGTCGTCCTGATAGAGAGCGGCGGCACGGAGTGCTTTGAGATCGGTAAAGTTGCGGACGGATGCCGGCTGATACGGCTGACCGCCGCCGTTGACACAACCGCCGGGGCAGCCCATGATCTCGATGAAGGTGTAATCCTTTTCACCGCTTCTGACCATGTCAAGCACTTTTCTGGCGTTGACAAGACCGGAGGCAACAGCCACCTTGATCTTGATTCCTGCGACCTCATATTCGGCTTCCTTGACACCGTCGGTGCCGCGGACATCGGTAAAGTCGAGCTTTTCGGGATTCTTGCCGGTAAGGACGGCGACAGCGGTACGAAGAGCCGCTTCCATAACGCCGCCGGTCGCACCGAAGATGGTGCCTGCGCCCGTGCCGAGACCGAACGGAGAATCAAATTCTTCATCCGGCAGCTTGGTGAATTCAATGCCGGCACGCTTGATCATGCGGGCAAGCTCACGCGTAGTGAGGGAGACGTCGGTGTCGGGACAGCCGGCAGCCGCCTGATCGTCACGGCCGATCTCGAACTTCTTTGCCGTACACGGCATGATGCTGACGACGAAGATGTCCTTGGGATCAATGCCGTTCTTTTCGGCGTACCACGTCTTGATGAGAGCGCCGAACATCTGCTGCGGCGACTTGCAGGACGAAAGGTTGTCGATCATGTCGGGATAGTAGTGCTCGCAGAACTTGACCCATCCGGGCGAGCAGGAGGTAATAAGCGGGAGCTTTCCTCCGTTCTTGACACGTTCAAGCAGTTCGTTTGCTTCCTCCATAATGGTAAGGTCTGCGGTGACGTTGGTGTCGAAAACGCCGGCAAAACCGAGGCGTTTGAGAGCGGCGACCATCTTGCCGGTCACAAGCGAGCCGATGGGCATATCGAAGCATTCGCCGAGGGTGGCGCGGATAGAGGGCGCCGTGTGGACGACGACGTGCTTGGTCGGATCGGCGAGAGCCTTCCAGACCTTTTCGGTGTCATCGACTTCGGTGAGAGCACCGGTCGGGCAGACGGCAACGCACTGTCCGCAGGCAACGCAGGCGACCTCGTCGAGTTTGAGCTCAAAGGCACTGCCAATGTGCGTCTTGAAGCCGCGTTCGTTGGAGCCGATCACGGCGACAGCCTGATTCTTTTCGCAGACGGCGACACAGCGGCGGCAGAGCACGCACTTGTTGTTGTCGCGGATGAGGTGGGGCATGGAGGTGTCCTTTTCGTAGCGGATGACCGTGCCCTCGTATTTGTTTTCGTCTTCAACGCCGTATTCGGCACAGAGCTTCTGAAATTCGCAATAGCCGTTTTTGAGGCAGGAGAGACACTTTTTGTCGTGTACCGACAGAAGCAGTTCGAGATTCTTCTTGCGGGAGGCAAGAACAGCCGGGCTGTGCGTGAAGATCTCGGTACCTTCGCGGTCGATGGGGTAAACACAGGCGGCGACGAGGCTTCTTGCGCCCTTGACTTCGCAGACGCACATACGGCACGCGCCGATTTCGTTGATATCTTTCATGTAGCAGAGGGTGGGAATATCAATGCCGACACTCTTGCAGGCGTTCAGAATGGTAGCGCCTTTTTCGACCTGATATTCTTTCCCGTCGATGAATACGTTGATCATTTCCATTTTTCAAGTCCTCCTT
>JAZRVE010000050.1:0-19091 GCA_045598975.1 Eubacteriales bacterium | reverse complement strand
TGTCGAAGCAAAGCCTGCGGAAGAGCCCAAGGCGGAAACTCCCAAAAAGAAAGCCTCCAAGAGCAAAAAAACGGCAGAGCCCGTCGAAGAGGCAAAGCCCGAGGAAAAGCCTGCCGAGAAGGCAAAGCCTGCGGAAGAGCCCAAGGCGGAAGCACCAAAGAAGAAATCCTCCAAGAGCAAAAAAACGGCAGAGCCCGTCGAGGAAGCAAAGCCCGAGGCGGAAGTATCGGACGTAACGGAAGAACGAATCGCGGAGACGGAAGAGATCCCGACGGAATTTTCCGAAGAACTGTCGATTGATGATGAGAAAACGCAGGAGAAGACCGAGAAAAAGAGCCGGGAATCCTCCAAAAAGCGCAATGAGCTTCAGGAACTCATCGAACGCGGCAAAGCCAAGGGATCGCTTACCAACGACGAAATACTCGAACTCGTCGATCATGAGGACCTGGACGTCGAAAACCTCGAAAAACTGCTTGAACAGATCGAAGCACTCGGCATCGAGATCAAGGAAAGCTACGATGACATCCCGGATTTGGAAAACATCGATTCCGACCTTGACGGCATGGAAAAGGTGCAGGGCTACGACGGAGACGACCAGAACGGCGGGCTCTTTCAGGACGGTCTTGTCATCGACGACCCGGTCAAGATGTATCTGAAAGAGATCGGAAAAGTCGAACTGCTTTCGACCGAACGTGAGCTTGAACTTGCCGCCCGTATGGCGGAGGGCGACGTGGAAGCCAAAAAGACGCTTGTGGAAAGTAACCTGCGCCTTGTCGTTTCCATTGCCAAGCGCTACGTGGGACGCGGGATGTTCTTCCTCGATCTGATCCAGGAAGGCAATCTCGGTCTGATGAAGGCTGTCGAAAAATTCGATTATACCAAAGGGTACAAATTCTCCACCTACGCAACGTGGTGGATCCGGCAGGCGATCACGCGTGCCATCGCCGATCAGGCGCGTACCATCCGTATCCCGGTACATATGGTGGAGACCATCAACAAAGTGCTTCGCGTGTCGCGTCAGCTCCTGCAAGAGCTCGGACACGAGGCTACCACCGAGGAAATCGCGCAGAAGATGAACATGAGCGTCGAAAAGGTGCGCGAGATCATGAAGCTTGCCCAGGAGCCGGTCAGCCTCGAAACGCCTATCGGCGAAGAGGAAGACAGCCATCTCGGCGATTTCATCCCGGACGATGACGCTCCGGCACCGGCGGAAGCCGCTTCCTACACGCTGCTTCGCGAACAGCTCTGCGAGGTGCTGCATACGTTGACGCCGCGTGAGGAACACGTCTTGAAACTGCGCTTCGGTCTGGAAGACGGCAGAACGCGCACCCTTGAAGAAGGCGGTAAGGTCTTCAACATCACCCGTGAGCGCATCCGTCAGATCGAAGCGAAAGCGCTCCGCAAGCTGCGCCATCCCAGCCGTTCCAAGAGATTACGCGACTATCTGGATTGAGCGGGGACAGAGGAAAAGAAAAATGGCAAAAATCGGGATCATTGTCGCCATGCAGTGTGAGCTCGATCTGTTTCTGGAAGAGTTTCACGCGCAGACGATCGACAAGAACATATATAAGGGAACGGCGAAGAACAACGAGGTGTTTCTGTCGCTGTGCGGCGTGGGCAAGGTCAACGCCGCCTGCGCGACGCAGAAACTGATCGACCTTGTACATCCGGACGCGATCCTTAACACCGGCGTCGCCGGTGCCATTGCGTCGGATTTTCACATGGGCGATCTTGTCATCGCTTCGGGGCTCTATTATCATGATTTTCATCCGCTCTTCTTTATGGAAAAGTATGAGCCGCACAGTCAGTGCTTCCGTCCGGATAAGCGGCTGAACGCCCTCGCGCATGCGGCGGTGGATGCCATGAACAAGGCGGGGGATACCTGTGCGTGCCGGGATGGGATCGTCGTCAGCGGAGACCGTTTCGTGGATGACAGTGCGTACAAAGATGATATTATCAAGCGCTTCGGCGCCGACTGCACCGAGATGGAGGGAGCGGCGGTGGCACACGCCTCGCTGCTCTCCGGCGTGCCGTTTGCCGTCGTGCGTGCCGTCTGCGATTTCGCTGACGAAAACGCAGACGATACCTTTGAGGCGATGGCGGCAAGAAGAGCCGCCGCTATCGGAAAATATATGGCGGAAAACTATACCGCTTAAAGAAACCCGGATATGAGAAGAAAGGAGGAGGCTGAATGAACGGAAATTCGTTTCTGTCGAAAATCGGCAGAAACAGACTGCTTGCGCTGTTCACGGCGTTCTGTGTGCTTTGCGCGGTGTTTGCCGTACGGCTGTTTTATCTGCAAATCTATGATGAATCGATCCCGGCGTCGGCTTCCGCTTTTCATCACAGCTATAAATCCGGCATCCTTCATGCCACGCGCGGCGATATCTGCGACTGCAACGGAAAAGTGCTTGCGATGGAGCGGGAATCGTATGATCTCATCCTTAACCGGACGACGTTGGAAAACGGTAAGGCAAACGAGACGCTCCTTGCGCTGATCGCGCTGTTGAAGGAGCAGGATATCACGCTTGCACCGCAATGCCCGCTCACGGCGGAATATCCGTATGCGCTCGATCCGGACTATCTGTTTGACGCGCAGAGCACGAGGGGCTTCGAAAAATTCCTTTCCCTGCACGAGCTTGAAAAAACAGACGTGGTGGGGGAAGCCTTTTACGAGCGGCTTGTCCGTCTGTATGACATTCCCGAAGAACATAAGACGGAAAGCGAGTACCGGACGGTCGCGTGTGTGCGGTATGACATGGAGGTAAATGATTTTTCGGTCACGACGCCGTACGTGCTCTTGCACGATGTGAGTGAATCGCTGAAAATCTATCTGTCGGAGCGTCTGCACACCCTGCACGGGGTGGAATTCGGCGAGGTCACCGAGCGTTATTATCCGTTCGGCTCATCGCTGTGTCACGTGCTCGGACGTGTCGGTCCGATCTATGCGGAGGAAGCCGAGGAATACATACAGAATAAAGGATATGCTTACGGCGATAAGATCGGAAAAGAAGGCGCCGAGCGTGTTTTTGAAGAGTATCTTCACAGCACGGACGGCGTGGCGCTGTATGAATTCGATGAAAACAACGACGTGCAGTCGGTGCAGGTCGATAAAGAGGCGATACCGGGGAGACGGGTGAAGCTGTCCATTGATATCGGAATGCAGGAGGTGGCGGAAAAAGCGCTTGCGCGTGAGATTCGCAACGCCGTTGCCTATGCTCCGGGAGAAGGCGGTTATCATACGGGCGAAGACTGTAAAAAAGGTGCCGCCGTCGTGCTTTCCGTCAAAACGGGAGAGATCATCACGTCGGCAAGCTGTCCGGGGTATGATCTCAATACGTTTTCCGAGGATTTTTCCTCGCTGTCCGTCGATTCTGCCAGTCCGCTTCTCAACCGCGTAACTTTCGGGCTGTATCCGCCGGGTTCGACCTTCAAGGTGCTGACAGCCGCCGCCGCTCTTGACAGCGGTGCCATCACGCCGAACACGCATATTCTCGATAAAGGCGAATATACCAAATATGCGCCCACCTATACGCCGCATTGCTGGATATACCTGCGCCATGGCACCACACACGGCTACGTCAACGTGTCGGACGCCATCAAGGTTTCCTGCAATTACTTTTTCTATTCCGTTGCGGATATGATGGGTGTGGATACCATCGTCGAGTACGCAAAGGAATTCGGGCTCGGCGTTAAAACCGGCGTAGAGCTTCCGGAATCGTCGGGTATCCTCGCATCTCCCGAGTATCGGGATTCCATCGGCTCTATCTGGAATCCGGGCGACACACTGCAAATGGCGATCGGACAATCGGATCACGCTTTCACGCCGTTGCAGCTCGCTTCCTATATGTCCGCCGTTGTCGGCGGCGGCAACCGGTACCGTACCACGATTCTTTCCGAGGTGGATGACGCGTATACCGGCGAAGTGATCTATCGGCACGAGCCGGAGGTGCTTTCCACGACGCATCTTGAACCGGAGACGGTCTCTCTTCTCAAAAACGCCATGCGCTCGGTCGTCGGGCAGGAAGAGGGAACGGCGCGCAATGTCTTCCAAAGAAAAAGCTATGTGTCGGATATCGGCGGCAAGACCGGTACGGCAGAGGTGACGGGCGGAAGTGACACGGTGTTGTTCGTCGGATTCGCACCGTTTGACGATCCGGAGATCGTGGTGGTAACGGTGGTGGAAAACGGTTACGCAAGTGCCCGTGCGGCAAGTGTCGCGGCAGACATTTTCGATTATTATTACAGTCAGAAAGAGGAACAGACGAATGGATAAAGATACGGCAAAATCCCGGCTCGGCTCGGTTGGCGGCGCCGCCGTCATCGAGGGCGTCATGATGAAATCCAAAACGTATACGGCGCTTGCCGTGCGGCGTGCGGACGGCGGTATCGCGACGGAACGGCAGACCAATCACTCCGTCGCCGAAAAGTACGCGTTCTGCAAGTGGCCGATCATCCGCGGCGTCGTCAATTTCGTTGAGCAGATGATCCTTACCTATAAAACGCTGGATCGCTCGGTAGAGCTCGTCGGCATCGAGGAAGAGGAAAGCAAATTCGAAAAATTCTTAAAAGAAAAACTCGGCAAAAGCATGGCGGACGTGGCGTCCTTCATCGGCATCGTGCTGGGGCTTGCCCTGTCGGTGGGACTGTTTGTCGCGCTCCCGGCATTCGTGTCGGATATGTTTGAAAAATACGTTTCGGACGTCCGTTTTCTCAAAAGCGTGGTGGACGGTCTTTCCAAAATCGCCATTTTTGTCGGCTATATCGCACTTGTGACGCTCATTCCCGATATGAAGCGCACCTTTATGTATCACGGTGCGGAGCATAAGTCCATTTTCTGCCATGAGGCGGGACTTGAACTGACGGTGGAAAACGTTAAGAAGCAGAGCCGCTTTCATCCGCGCTGCGGAACGAGCTTTCTGTTTGTCATGATGTTTATCGGCATCTTCGTTTCGGTGCTGTACGTCGGTCTGCCGCTCGCTGTCCGTATTCCCGTCAAGATCCTCATGATCCCGCTTATTGTGGGACTTGGATACGAATTTATCCGCTATGCCGGACGGCACGATAACGTGCTCGTTCGCGTACTGTCGGCACCGGGACTGTGGGTGCAGAGACTGACCACCAAGGAACCGACGGATGATATGATGGAGGTGGCGATCGCCTCTTTGAAAAAGGCACTGCCGGATGTCTACCCCGAAGAGCCGGGTGCGCCGGAGGAAATCCCGGAGAAAAAACCGGAAGGGGAAGCACCGGAAAACGGATGAAGGTATACGAGTGGAAAAAAAGCGCGGTCGAAAAGCTGAAATCGGTCTGCGAAAACGACGCAGGGGAAGCGGACGAAATGTTGAAGCACGTGCTGTCGTGCGACGCGGCGGCGCTTGTTATGAGGCGGCGGGAGGAACTTACTGACGTTTGCGAAAAAACGCTTGACCGACTTTTGGACAAGCGTGTGACGGAGCGTGTCCCGCTTGCGTATCTCATCGGCAACTGGACGTTCTGCGGTCTTGTGTTTGCGTGCGGAAAAGGATGTCTTATTCCGCGTCCCGAAACGGAAGAACTGGTCGGATACGTGCTGTCGGCGCTTCCGAAAAACGGAAAACTGCTCGACGTCTGCACGGGGAGCGGCTGTATCGTGACGACCGTATTGCACGAGCGTTCCGACGTGACGGCGCAAGCGCTTGATATTTCGGAGGATGCGCTGATCTATGCACGCAAAAATGCGGCGGCGTGCGGGATAAACGACAGGCTGACGTTTGTGAAAGCCGATATGAAAGAATATGAAACAGACGAGCGGTACGACGTCATCGTGTCAAATCCCCCGTACGTCCGCACGGAGGATATGGAAAAACTCTCTGCGGAAGTGGCACGGGAGCCTGCCATAGCGCTTGACGGCGGAACGGACGGGCTGGACTTCTATCGGGTTTTGGCGGAGCGCTACGGCACATTTCTGAAACCGGGCGGGATGCTGTTTATGGAAGCCGGCTATGATACGGCATGCCCGGCGGCGGGATTGTTCGCCGAAAACGGATTTTCCGACGTGACGGTGTACCGGGATCGCTTCGGTGTCGATCGTTTTGTTTCGGCACGGAAAGGAAAAGCATGACGAAAAAACAGATTGCCGAACAGGCGCGGATTCTGCTGAAAGAACGGTACCCGGACGCGGTGTGTTCGCTTGATCACGGCGGCGATCCCTATAAGCTGATCGTCATGGCGCGGCTCTCGGCACAGTGTACCGACGAGCGCGTCAATCGGGAGAGCAAAGCTCTGTTTGAACGCTTCCCGACGGTGGAAAGCCTTGCGGCGGCAACACGGGAACAGGTGGAGCCTCTTATATTCTCCTGCGGGCTGTATCACACCAAGGCACGCGATATCATAGGCATGGCAAAAATGCTTGTGGAAGAATTTGACGGCAAAGTCCCGGAGGACATGGAAAGTCTTTTAAAACTGCCGGGTGTCGGACGCAAGATCGCCAACCTCATGCGGGGGGACGTTTTCGGTAAAGGCGGCATCGTTGCCGATACCCACTGTATCCGCATCGCGGGAAAATTAGGCTTGACGGCATCAAAAAATCCCGCCGTAGTGGAGCGGGATCTTGATAAGCTCATCCCTTTGCCGGAACAGTCGGATTTCTGTCACAGACTCGTGCTGTTCGGCAGAGACGTCTGTCAGGCGAGGACACCGGGGTGTGCCGGGTGCCCTTTGCGGGATATCTGCAAAAGCGGACGGGTACGTCAATAGTTGGCGGTGGTATTGCCGCCGACGTTGCCGTCATTTTCGGGGAGCATCCCGGTCACGTTGTCGGCAAGGTCTTTTGCCGCATTGCCGAGAGCGCCGTTTGAGCTGTTGCCGTTGTCGGCGTTTCCGAGTCCGCCGTCGGCGTGTCCGTCGTTGGAATTGACGGTGTTTTTCATGCCCTCTCCGGCGTTCATACCCTGCTTGTTGCCCGAGCAGGCGGTGAGCAGAAACACGGAAAGCACGGCGCAAAGTACCGATATCACGGTTTTGCGGACAGTATATTTATTTTTCATGATGATCGTCCTTTCTGAATTTGTCGGCTGTGTTCCGACTGCCGGTAGTATTCGTAAGGATGTGCCGAAATATGAGGCGAAAATAGAAATTTTAATGAAAAATACTTGAAAATACGGAAATTTGTGTTATACTGATATATTATGGTGACAAAATTT
Source organism: Eubacteriales bacterium (assembly GCA_045598975.1). GTDB lineage: Bacteria > Bacillota > Clostridia > Oscillospirales > CAG-382 > UMGS882. The sequence goes on along the minus strand of JAZRVE010000050.1, from coordinate 11,907 downwards.
CCGAAAGGTCCGAAAGGAAGGAAATCTGATGAAAGAAAAATTAGATGCGTTAAAACAAAAAGCGTTGGAGGAGTTGCAGAACGCGAAGGACGCCGCGGCACTCGAACAGCTCCGCGTCGCTTATCTCGGTAAAAAGAGCGAGCTGTCCGCCATCTTGAAGGGCATGGCGTCGCTTTCCGCCGCAGAGCGCCCGCTCATCGGCAAACTCGGCAACGACGTGCGCGTTGCCATCGAGGAAGCGTTTGATAAAGCCAAGAAGCGGATCAATGATTTTGAATTGGAGCAGAAGCTTGCCAAAGAAAAGCTGGATGTTACGCTTCCGTCTCAGAAAACGGAAGAAGGTAATCTGCATCCGCTTTCCAAAATACAGTCCCGTCTGGAAGAAATATTCCTCGGCATGGGCTTTTCCATTGCGGAAGGTCCCGAAGTCGAAACGGATTATTACAATTTCACGGCACTCAACACGCCGGAGTTCCATCCGGCACGCGACGTACAGGATACTTTCTACATCACCGACCGCATCCTGCTTCGCTCGCAGACGTCTACCGTTCAGGTGCACGCCATGGAGCAGAACAGACCGCCCATCCGCGTGGTATCGCCCGGACGCGTCTACCGTTCGGATGCCGTCGATGCTACGCACTCGCCTATGTTCCATCAGTTTGAGGGACTTGTCATCGACAAGGGCATTACCATGGCGGATCTGAAAGGAACGCTCGACACGTTTGCCAAAGCCATGTTCGGTGATAAGACCGAGCTCCGCTTCCGTCCGCATCATTTCCCGTTCACCGAACCGAGCTGCGAGGTCGACGTGAGCTGCTTCGTCTGCGGCGGCAAAGGTTGCAGCGTCTGCAAGGGTGAAGGATGGATCGAGATTCTCGGCGCCGGTATGGTGCATCCCAATGTGCTTCGCATGAGCGGCATTGATCCGGACGTATATTCCGGCTTTGCCTTCGGTATGGGCATCGAGCGTATCGTCATGACCAAATACGGCATTTCCGATATGCGGCTTCTGTATGAAAACGACGTGCGGTTCTTATCGCAGTTCTGATTAGGAGGAGAAGGACATGAAATTATCCATGAACTGGTTGAAGGATTACGTGGACGCCTCCTTCGACACCAAAGATTTCTGTGACAGAATGACGCTCTCCGGCTCCAAGGTCGAAGGGTATAAGGATATGGCGGCGGACATTAAGAACGTCGTCGTAGGCAAACTGCTTTCCGTGGAAAAGCATCCCGATTCCGACCACTTGCAGATATGCATGGTGGACATCGGAAAGGGTGAGCCGGTGCAGATCATCACGGGTGCGCAGAACGTGTACGCAGGCGCTCTTGTGCCGGCGGCACTCGATGACTCGTACCTGCCGGGCGGCGTGCATATCAAAGCGGGAAAACTGCGCGGACTGCCTTCCAACGGTATGCTGTGCTCGCTCGGAGAACTGGGGCTTACGCTCGGTGATTTCCCGTATGCGGATGAAAACGGCATTTTCTTATTGCAGGAGGACTGCAAGCCCGGCGACGATATCTGCGAAGTGCTGGGATTAAAGGACGTTTCGGTCGAATTTGAGATCACCTCCAACCGTCCGGATTGTCTTTCGGTCATCGGACTTGCCCGCGAAGCGGCGGCGACCTATGCGCTTCCGTTTTCTCTCAAAAAGCCTGCCGTCAAGGAGGAAAGCACCTCCGGCAAAAATATTAACGACTATCTTTCGGTCGAGGTGAAGGACGCTTCCCTCTGCCCGCGTTATACCGCCCGCATGGTGGAAGATGTCAAGATCGAGCCGTCGCCCAAGTGGCTCCGTGCGCGTCTGCGCGCCGCAGGTGTCCGTCCCATCAATAATATCGTCGATATTACCAACTACGTCTGTCTGGAATACGGTCAGCCGATGCACGCTTTTGACTACACCTATCTTGCCGGCGGCAAGATCATCGTTCGCCGTGCCGATAGCGGGGAAGTCATCACTACGCTCGATGGCGAAAAACGCACGCTGACGGATAAGATGCTCGTCATTTCGGATGCCGAAAAGGCGGTCGCCGTTGCCGGCGTCATGGGCGGCGAAAACAGCGAGATCGTCGATTCCACCAAGACTATCGTATTTGAAAGTGCCAACTTCTTCGGTCCGTCCGTCCGCATGACGGCGCGTGACATCGGTCTTCGCACCGAGGCGAGCGGACGCTACGAAAAGGGACTTGACAGAGAGAACACTCTGCCCGCCATCGAACGTGCCTGTGAGCTCGTCGAACTGCTCGGCGCCGGCAAGGTGGTAAAAGGGATCATCGATGTGTACCCCGAAAAGGCAAAGCAGAACGTCATCCCGTTTGATGCGGATAAGATCAACGCATTCCTCGGTACCGACGTGCCGGTCGATTCCATGCTCGACACCTTCAAGCGCCTCGATATCGAACTGAAAGACGGCAAGCTCTATCCGCCGTCCTACCGTGCCGATCTCGAAGGCATGCATGATATCGCGGAGGAAGTCATCCGCATCTACGGATACGATAAGATCCCGACCACCCGTTTCCGTGTGGAGGCGGCTGTCGGCGGACGCACGCAAAAGCAGAAGTCCATCGTTTCCCTGTGTGAATTGCTGACGCTCGGCGGCTTTTACGAAGTGCAGACCTATTCCTTCATGAGCCGCAAGTATTATGATAACATCCGCCTGCCGGAAAACGACAAGGCGCGCGACAGCATCGTCATTTCAAACCCGCTCGGCGAGGATACCTCCATCATGCGCACGACGGCTGTTCCGAGCGTGCTGGAAGTGCTTGCCGCCAACCGCCGCTACCGTAACAGTACCTGCCGCATTTTCGAAAACGCGAAGGTGTATATCAAGAAAGGCGGGGAAGACCTGCCGGACGAACGTATCTCTACCGTGCTCGCGTCCTATAATGCCGGAGATTTCTATACCATGAAGGGCTATGCCGAGAAGGTTCTTGCCCTGTTCGGCGTGCCGGATGCGGAAGCCGTGCCGGAAACCGAGATTTCCTACCTGCATCCCGGCAGATGCGCACGTCTCGTACTCTCCGACGGCACGTCCCCGATCGTCTTCGGCGAACTGCATCCGCTTGTTGCCAAGACCTACGGCTTTGACGTTCCGGTGTATCTGTGCGTCGTCGATACGGAAGAACTGCTCGGACGTGAGATCAAAGAAAAGAAATATAAGCCTCTGCCCAAATTCCCGTCGGTCGACCGTGACCTTGCGTTTGTCTGCGACGAGGCACTGTCCTCGGGCGACATCAAGAAAGCCATCCGCAAGTACGCCGGCAAGATGCTCGAAAAAGTCGAGGTGTTTGATATTTACCGCGACGCCCGCATCGGTGAGAACAAAAAATCCATGGCGTACAGCCTGACGTTGCGTTCGCCGGAAAAGACGCTGGAAGACGCCGATTGCGATAAGATCATAAACAAGATCCTTTCGGGACTTGAACACGATCTCGGCATCACCCTGCGTTCCTAATACAGTCAGAATCAGAGAAAGAAGTATCGTGATGAGTGAGCATATGTTTTTTACGTCGGAATCGGTGACGGAGGGGCATCCGGATAAGATCTGCGACGCCATTTCCGACGCGATCTTGGACGAACTGCTGAAACAGGACCCCATGGCGCGTGTCGCCTGCGAAACGCTCGCGACAACAGGGCTTGTCGTAGTGTCGGGTGAGATCACGACCACGGCGTTCGTCGATATTCAGAAGACGGTGCGTGAAACGGTGCGTGAGATCGGCTATGACAGAGCCAAATACGGCTTTGACTGCGACACCTGCGGCGTCATCAGCACCATTCATGAGCAGTCGCCGGACATCGCGCTCGGCGTCGATAAGAGTTTAGAAGCAAAAGAAGGCGAGCTGACCGACAAATATGACATCGGGGCAGGGGATCAGGGACTGATTTTCGGCTATGCCTGCAACGAAACACCCGAAAAGATGCCGCTTCCCATTTCGCTTGCCCATAAACTCGCCAAGCAGCTTACCTTCGTGCGCAAAAACGGCACACTGCCGTATCTGCGCCCCGACGGCAAAACGCAGGTGACGGTGGAGTATGTAGGCGGAAAGCCGGTACACGTCGACACTGTCGTTGTTTCCGCTCAGCATAACGAATCGACGTCCCTCGAAACCATTCGTGCCGACGTTATCCGCGAGGTCATCACGCCGGTACTGCCGAATGAACTCTTTGACGAAAAAACGCGTATCTTCGTCAACCCGACCGGACGCTTTGCCGTGGGAGGTCCCAACGGCGATACCGGACTTACCGGACGCAAGATCATCGTCGATACCTACGGCGGCTATGCCCGCCACGGCGGCGGCGCTTTTTCCGGCAAAGACCCGACCAAGGTTGACCGCAGTGCCGCCTATGCCGCACGGTACGTTGCCAAAAACGTGGTGGCAGCAGGACTTGCCGATAAATGCGAGGTACAGATCGCCTATGCCATCGGCGTGGCAAAGCCGGTGAGTGTGCTTGTGGATACCTTCGGAACGGCAACGGTGCCGGAAGAAAAAATCGAAACGGCTGTCAAGAAAGTGTTCGACCTTCGCCCGGCGGCGATCATCGAAATGCTCGATCTCAGACGCCCCATCTATAAACAGCTTGCCGCCTACGGGCATCTCGGACGCGAAGACCTTGACGTGACGTGGGAAAAGACAGATAAAGTACGGCAGTTGCTGGACGCCGTCAAATAACACATAGGAGGAAACCGTCATGATCCGTACGGAAATCAAGCCTTATAAGACTTTCGGTAACTGTGTTTATGCCACGAATGGCACATTGGAACTTTGTGTCACCGTCGAGCGCGGTCCGCGCATCATCCATCTGTCGCTCTGCGGAAAAGAGAATATGTATTACAACGATACCGAGTTTGCCAATTTCCACGACGAACCGCCGATGGAGGAAATGTTCGGCAAGGACGCACGTTGGAACATCTGCGGCGGTCACCGCTTTTGGGTGAGCCCGGAAAAATTCCCGGAGACCTACTACCCGGATAACGAGCCGGTGAAATATTCGGTCGAGGGAAACGTGCTGACCTTTTATGCCAAGAAGCAGGTGTTCACCGGCTGGCAGGAAACGCTGACGCTGACGATGGATGAAGAAATGCCGCTCGTTTCCGTAAAGCATACGCTGACCAACATGTCGGATTCCGTCAAGGAGGGCGCCATCTGGTCGCTCAACGTGACGGACAAGGGTGGGGAAGCCTATGTTAAGCAGGCGGACGCCGACACGGGACTCCTGCCGAACCGTACGCTCATGCTGTGGGACTATGCTGACGTGACGGATAAGCGCTTTGTTTATACGGATACGCTTGTCGGACTGAAACAGGACGTCAACGCCAAAAAGCCCTTCAAACTCGGTACCAATCACATCCACGGCAGAGCCGTCTGCCTCAATCACGGCACGGCGATGACCATCGATACACCGTATTTTGCGGAGCTTCCGTATCCTGATAACGGCTGCTCGGCGGAAATGTACTCTTGCGCGGATTTTCTGGAAGTGGAAACGCTTTCGCCGCTGTACGTGCTGGATCCCGGATGCTCCTGTGAACATGTCGAGGTCATCCGTCTGTACCCGGAAGAAGGACGCGGCGCGGAGACGGCGGAAAAATATTTGACGGACTGAACCGAATGTTTGAAAAAAGCGTGAATTTGAAACGCAAATAGGCTCACGAAATCTTGAATATTCTTACATATTCTTTGATATTCGTTGATAATTGTGCAAAAAGCACAAATGCCGACTGCAAATTTTGGTAAAAAAAACACTTTTCTTTTTCCGTTTTTTTTGATATGATTACTATTGTAATATTGCGGGTTGTTTTGACTGCGTCGGAACGGCTCCGTGTAAGCAAACAGGAGGATATATCATGGCAAGTGTCAGCTTAAAGCATATTTTCAAGCGCTATCCCGGCGGCGTAACGGCTGTCAGCGATTTCTGCCTGGAAATCAAGGACAAGGAATTTATCATTCTCGTCGGTCCGTCCGGATGCGGAAAATCCACGACTCTGCGTATGATCGCAGGTTTGGAAGAGATCACGGAAGGCGAGCTGTATATCGGTGACCGCATCGTCAACGACGTGGCGCCCAAGGATCGCGATATTGCGATGGTGTTCCAGAACTACGCTCTGTATCCGCATATGACGGTGTTCGAAAATATGGCGTTCGGTCTTAAACTCCGCAAGACGCCGAAAGACGAGATCAAGAGACGCGTCGAAGAGGCTGCCCGCATCCTCGACATTGCGCACCTGCTTGACCGTCGTCCGAAGGCTCTTTCCGGTGGTCAGAGACAGCGTGTCGCCCTCGGACGTGCCATTGTCCGTGAGCCGAAGGTCTTCCTTCTGGATGAACCGCTTTCCAACCTCGATGCAAAGCTCCGTGCAGCCATGAGAACCGAGCTTACCAAGCTCCATAAGAACCTCGGCACCACCTTCATTTACGTCACGCACGACCAGACCGAGGCTATGACGATGGCATCGCGTATCGTCGTTATGAAGGACGGTCTGATCCAGCAGGTCGATACGCCTCAGAATCTGTACGATCTGCCGTGCAATCTGTTCGTTGCCGGCTTTATCGGCACCCCGCAGATGAACTTCATCAACGCGTCTCTCTCGGCGGCTGGTGACGATATTTTTGTTTCCTTCGCCGGTGTTAAATTCAAACTTCCGGCTGAGAAGTCCGAAAACGAAGACCTGCGTGGCTATATCGGCAAGGATGTCGTCATGGGTATCCGTCCGGAAGCCATCCATGATGAGCCGATGTACCTCTCGACGCTTGCCGACTGGACGGCTGATGCCGCAGTCGACGTCACCGAACTGATGGGCGCCGAAATTTATCTGTATCTCTCCATGGGCGAGGATACCGCTACAACGGACGTCACCAACATGATCGCGCGTGTTTCCTCCCGTTCGCAGGCAAAGAGCGGCGACGTTGTCAAGATCGCGTTTGATCTTTCGCACGCTCACTTCTTTGATAAAGAAACCGAGCGCTGCATCGCACACTGATTCCGATAATCGAAAAGATGAGGGACAAACGGTTTTTCGTTTGTCCCTTCGTTTTTTATAAAAAAGTCGAAAAATGTCCTATTTTAACAATAAAAACAGGATTGCGACAACAAAAATTGGTAAAAATATAAAAAATGTTCAAAAAACCTCTTGACAAATCTGAAATTTTTGATATAATAATGCTTGATAATGAAAAATAGAGTTAGTGTATCGGAAACAGACGTGGACGGAAAAGATAAGATCGAAGCCTTGTATGAGGCGGCAATGAGGGGCGAAAAAGTCGCCTTTATGGAACTCGTCAGTTGCTTTTCTCCCTACATTCGTTATACGGCATCCTCTTTTTCTTTGCCGTACAGTGAATGGGACGACGTCAATGATGAGGGCGTTATTGCCTTATACCGTGCCGTCATGACCTATGATGCGGCACACGGCGCTTCTTTTACGACCTATGCACGCGTCTGCATCCGTAACGCCATTCGCTCTTTTGTCCGTTCTTTCCGCAAACAGCAGGAAAAACAGCGCAATGATCTTTCCCTCGACGATCAGAAAGCAGAGGTGCTTGCCGATGCGGCGGATTGTCCGGAGGATCGCCTGCTTGCCTCGGAATGGATGGCGGATATCCGGTCGGGTATGAAAGAATGCCTTTCCGAAACCGAGCGAAAGGTGTTGAATTTCCGGCTTGACGGACTCGGAACGTCAGAGATCGCCGTCATGATCGGGAAAGACACGAAATCCGTCGAAAATACGTTGTTCAGGGCACGCAAAAAGCTGCGCGGATATTTAGCGTGATTTTCTGATTATGGTAATGGTAATATGCTTCTTCGTGAAACGATGCGAAAGCAGAACGGGTCACACCCCGTCGTGAAGCAAAAAATATTTTTTACTCAAAAGTGAGGGAAAAAAACATGTTCGAAAACAAGACACTTGTCTGTGAAGACTGCAAACAGGAATTCATCTTCACGGCAGAAGAGCAGGAATTCTATGCATCCAAGGGCTTCCAGAACGAGCCGAAGAGATGCAAGGCTTGCCGTTACGCAAGAAAGAATGCTCAGAAGCCGCAGAGAGAATACTTCACGACAACCTGCGCGAACTGCGGCAAGGAAGCAAAAGTTCCGTTCCAGCCGACGAGCGACAGACCTGTTTACTGCAGTGACTGTTTCGCAGCCATGAAGGAACAGCAGTAATTCGAAATTCCCAACCAAATACCGGGTTATTGTTGCTATAATTCGTACTTTTTCGAACAGAAAACTTACATTTTATCGTACCCATCCCCCGAATATATTGGAAACGAAGGATTACGAAAAGAGCACTCGCAGATCATGCGGGTGCTTTTTTTATCTATTTTTGCCGAAAGGCTTGCAATGTCGGGAAAAATGAGTATAATATAGGTATTGACCATGCAAAGGAGGCGGGCGGATGCCGAAAACGGAAGGCAGTCTTGTCGTTTCGCAGAACAAAAAAGCATATCACGACTATTTCGTGGAAGAAACCTATGAAGCCGGCATTGAGCTTGCCGGTACGGAGGTCAAAAGTCTGCGGCTGGGGCAGGTCAATCTTAAAGATTCGTACTGCGATATCGATCGCGGCGAAATGTTCGTGCTCGGGATGCACGTCAGCCCTTATGAAAAGGGAAACGTGTTCAACCGTGAGCCGCTTCGCAAAAGGAGATTGCTTCTGCATAAGCGGGAGATACTGAAATTGTTCGGACTTGTCGGACGGGAGGGCTACTCGCTCGTACCGCTCAAAATCTACTTCAAGGGCTCCCGTGCCAAGATGGAGATCGGGCTGTGCAAGGGCAAAAAGCTGTACGATAAGCGGGACGCAATGAAAGGAAAACAGGCAGACCGCGACATGGAGCGTGACTTAAAGGAGCGCGGACGGTAAGAAAACAGAAAAGAGAAGGGAAGGAATACGGGGGCGTAAAGGTTTCGACGGGGACTTTGAAACAAGATAAGCGAGCAGAGGTGCGGAAGCTCTTAAAAACGCCGCAATTTTTAAAATTAAACGCTGATTATAATAAAGAATTAGCAGTTGCCTGACTAAGGCAGCCGTCATACCGGAGAGTACTGCGGCTTTGGCTATGGCGTGACACAGCAGTGAACGTGAACGGACGAAAGCTTTGACGCCCGGCATGAACTCATGAAGCTACCGGTCCGCGGAGTCTGTCGATCGACGCCGCAGATGGGGAATCTAAATGACCGACTGCGCTCGGAGAAGGTTTTGCCGATGGGTCTTCGGACAGGACTCCCCCCCTCCTCCCCCCCACCAGAAAAACCGACATCTTCCGAAAGAAAGTTCTCGATTTTTTATCCAAGCCGCAGGATTGGTATATCATCACGCCATAGGCGTGTATAAAATCCTTTCCTGCGGCTTGATGAGATACAACTCCTTCGGAGTTGATGATATACAAGGCTTCGCCTTGATTTCACCAGAGTTCAACACACATCCAACGATTTGTCGTAAATATCTACTTCGTAGTCCAATTACACAAATCGACAAATCCAGTCAGAGGTTTGTCGATTTTCAGGGCTTTTTTTGCGTCAAATGGGTAGACAAATTCATAAATTCACGTTAAAATTACTTTAACAAATCAGATAATCGAGGCCAGCCATGACGGAGAAAAACTATCAAGAAATCAAGCTCCCGAAGTGCATCCGATGACGAAAGTGTGGATTATTTTGAAAGAAGGAGATAATATGAGGAAAACCTGTGCATTTATAGTCTTATTATTAGTCGTTTCAGTACTTACCAGTTGCGGAAACAGCAAAACCAATATCTCGACAATTTACCGTTCTCAGGAAGAATGGGCGCAAAGAATGGAAGTTCCGGAATATCATCCCAACAAGGAGATAACCGGTGATTACGACACGCAATTATCTGCGAAATGTTCCAACGGAATATTCGTAGGACAGTATTTACAGGATAACGCCGTTAAAGCCTGGAGGGGTATTCCTTTTGCTGAGATACCGGGAAGATTTGAACGCAGTGTTGAGCCTTCGAAATCAGACAAGGTTTATGAGGCACTGTATTACGGCAAGGTATGCATGCAAAATCCTGATGAGTCTGAGCCTGCCGGTTATTATGAGCAAAGCGAATCGGATTGTTTAACCTTAACTGTATACACAGGAAACAATGATATCAGGAACAAGCCCGTTTTTGTATATGTTCATGGCGGTGCATATGCCTGCGGAGGCACATGTGATCCAATGTACGATTTAACGAATCTGGCATATTACTATCCTGATGTTGTTTTTGTAAATGTTACGTACCGACTCGGTGTGCTTGGCCATATCAATCTTGGTGCGAAGGACGATAACGGCAATTATTTGCTGACAGACTATGAGGAATACGAAGACAAATATAACACAAGCAACAACTTGGCTATTCTTGACGTTATCCAATCACTTCACTGGGTTAAAGATAATATAGCAGCGTTCGGTGGTGATATTAACAATATTACCATTGGAGGAGAATCTGCAGGTGCCGGTATGGTCTCAAATATCTTAATGATGGCGTCAGATTCGGACAATGATTATGTAAAGAAAGATGAGAAACTGTTTAACAAAGTCTTCTCAATGAGCGGTGGAATCAATCAGTATAATTCATTAGATGATTCCGCTAACCTGACAAAGCTTCTGCTCGATTTCTGCAAAGAGAAAGGTAAAGACATAACGACCGTAAAGCAGCTGCTGGAATTATCATATAAGGATATGAAAGAATTCTGGGCTAATTATGATGTTCACGGTGTATTCAATGTTCTGGACGGTCTTGTGATACCAACTGATCCCTATGAAACATACAATCGTGTTGTGAAGGATGACTATATCGTTTTGCAGGGTGCCACAACCAGCGAATATGATTATTTCAGGCCGGTTTTTGAGCCGCTGTATCAGGCATACGGCATATCGCATGAAGCTTGTGCCAAGGCTGTGTATTGGTACTTAACGGATCAGACAATGGCAAACACCGATCTGACCGTAACCGACGAATTCATGGACAGCTTGAATAAGTATATGAATGAACTCACCGCAGAAGGATATGAGACTGAAGAAGATCGCCTGAACATCCTGATGAACGATCATTATCTCCAAACTGTAAACTACTATATGGCCCAGAAGCAGGCTGATAATGGCGGAACAACATATTGTTATGCCTTCGATGAACCGTACAATCCCCCTTATGAAGAAGCTAAGGCCGGACACGGAATTGATTGCAACTATTTCTTCGGCAATTTCAACGGAGGCAAGGCATTGGGAACGAATGAGCAGGTAGATTTCTCAAGAAAATATCAGGATATGTTCGTAAACTTCTTAAAGACAGGAGATCCTTCTACGAATGAGATCAAGTGGGAGCCTTATAACAGAGATACCGGTTATATTGCGTTGCTAAATAAAGAAAAAACAGAATGTGTTCAGGAATATAACAAGGTAAGAATTGATACTGCGATAGCAATGATCGATCAGAATGAAGCTATGAAATACGCTTTGCCATGGTCTTATATGATACCGATGGCGGTTGAGCTGTGTAGTTGAGAATTGGATCTTTCAAATTTCATAGGCGGAAATGTGATTATGACAAAAGAGAAAAATACCGCAGAATTCGATGAGATACAACTCCTTAGGAGTTGATGATATACAAGGCTTCGCCTTGATTTTACGAGAGTTCAACACCATCCACCGTTTTTCCGAAATATCTTTTTCGTAGTCCAATCACAAAACGGAACGTCTTTTGTCTACCAAGGCAAAAGGCGTTTTGTCATTTTCGGCAACCGTGAGGAAATCCTTTGCCGGTGTATGTGTTAAAATGATGTGAGCCAAAAAGAGAGGAAGTTACTTGCAAGATATGGTATAATGGAATCATCACAAGACCAAAAACCATATCAAGAAGGAACTTCCCATGAACATTATAGCACAAGAAGCTCGAAAAAGGC
>JAZRVE010000049.1:0-3520 GCA_045598975.1 Eubacteriales bacterium | reverse complement strand
GCGCGGACGAGCGAAAACAACTGTCGCAGTATCCCGCGGATAGGGGTCACGCCCGCCAAACACCGGCGGGCGCGACGGATAGAGGCAGAGAGTTGGATAGAATAACATCTCAGGTAGCCCTTCCCCTTGTACATATCATGAGTATCCGGTACTACGCGAAGCGTGCCGCTTCACCCATACCGCGAGCGTGAGCGAGCAAAAGCAACTGCCGCAGTATCCCGCGGATAGGGGTCACGCCCACCAAACACCGGCGGGCGCGACGGAAGCGTGCCGCTTCACCCAATTCGCGCGCAGAGTGCCCGAAAATTCTTGCTAAACCCGCCCGCGCCGGACAGAGGCAGGAAGCCGGATAGAATAACATCTCGTATAGCCCATCCCTTTGTCCATATCACCAATATCCGGCACTACGCCGCCGTTTGTGCTATGTAATCCACCCGTGCCGCACGGTTGGGGGTTTGTGCGTGTCCTGCACCGATGCCGCCGTGATAACGTTTCGCACCTCCGCAAAACGTCTTCCGTTTTGCGGAGTAGGGGGTCCGGGGCTACTCCCCGGCAATCTTTTTTGCCCTACTTTTTTCTCTTGCGAGAAAAAAGTAGGTTCGTTTCCTCCCCGAGCCGCTTGCGGCGCGAACTCTCCCGCCGTATCGGCGGGAAGCGGTGAAGCCTTTGGCTTCCTCTTGACAAAATCGTATCGCCGATATATAATAAGATGTATTTTTGTATATGAAAGGAAGTTTTGCCATGAAATGGACAGGACTTAACCAACTGCGCGAAAGCTACCTCTCCTTCTTCGAAGGAAAAGGTCACCTGCGCATGAACAGCTTCTCCCTTATTCCGAATAACGATAAGAGCCTGCTGCTCATCAATTCCGGCATGGCGCCGTTAAAGAAATACTTCACCGGCGAGGAAATCCCGCCGTGTAAGCGCGTCACCACCTGCCAGAAGTGCATCCGCACCCCCGACCTCGAACGCGTCGGCATCACCGCCCGCCACGGCACCTACTTTGAGATGCTCGGCAACTTCTCCTTCGGCGACTACTTCAAAAAAGAAGCCATTCCGTGGGCATGGGAATTCCTCACCGAAACCCTCGAAATGCCCAAAGACCGCCTGTGGCCTTCCGTCTATCAGGATGACGACGAGGCATATAATATCTGGAAAAATGACATCGGCGTGCCGGAAGAGCATATCGTCCGCCTCGGCAAAGAGGACAACTTCTGGGAGCACGGCTCCGGTCCCTGCGGTCCCTGCTCGGAAATCTACTTCGACCGCGGCGAAAAATACGGCTGCGGCAAGCCCGACTGCAAGCCCGGCTGTGACTGCGACCGCTATATGGAGATCTGGAACAACGTCTTCTCGCAGTTCAACAACGACGGCAACGGCAACTACACCGAGCTCATTCAGAAAAACATCGACACCGGCATGGGGCTCGAACGCCTCGCCTGCGTCATGCAGGACGTGGACAATATGTTCGAGGTCGATACCATCCGCCGCATCCTCGACACCGTCTGCAAGGTGGCGGGCAAAACCTACGGCGAAAACGCCAAAAACGACATCTCCATCCGCGTCGTGACCGACCATATCCGCTCCTCCACTTTCATGATCAGCGACGGCATCCTCCCCTCCAACGAGGGCAGAGGCTACGTTCTGCGCCGCATCATCCGCCGTGCCGCCCGTCACAGCAAGCTGCTCGGCATCGACCATCCGTTTTTATCCGATCTGTGCGACGTGGTCATCGAGGAAAATCAGGCGGGATACCCCGAGCTTGCCGAAAAGAAGGACTACATCAAAAAGATCCTCGCGCTGGAAGAAGAGCGCTTCGACGCCACCATCGACGCGGGACTTGCCATTCTGTCGGGGCTTGTGGAGCAGGCAAAGAGCGCCGGCAAGACACAGCTCGACGGAAGCGAGGTCTTCCGTCTGTACGATACCTACGGCTTCCCGCTCGATCTGACCAAGGAGATCGCCGCCGAGCAGTCGCTCACCGTGGACGAGGACACCTTCCTCGATCTGATGAAACAGCAGAAAGAGCGTGCCCGTAAAGCGAGAGCCAACCTCTCCGGCTGGGCAAACGCTTCCAAGACCGTTTTAGGCACTCTGCCCAAGACCGTCTTTACCGGCTACACCGAGGCCGAGACCGATGCCAAGGTCATCGCCATTCTGACGGAAGACGGCGAAGAGACCAAATCCGTCGAGGAATTCAGCGAAGGCGAAGCCACCGTCGTGCTCGACAAAACGCCCTTCTACGGCGAAGGCGGCGGTCAGATCGGCGATACCGGCGTCCTGACGGCGTCCGGCGCCTCCCTCACCGTCACCGATACCAAAAAGATCGACGGTGTCTATCTGCACATCGTTTCGATCACCGGCGGTATCCTGCACGTGGGCGACACCGTCACGGCAAAGATCGACACCGCACGCCGCGACGCCATCCGCCGCAATCACTCGGCGGCGCACCTGTTGCAGGCGGCGCTTCGCGCCGTGCTCGGCACGCACGTCGAGCAGGCAGGTTCGTATGTCGACGACAAGATCGTCCGCTTTGACTTCACGCATTTTGCCGCCATGACGGCGGACGAGCTGCAAAAGGTCGAGGCACTCGTCAACGGGCACATTCTCGCCGGCGAGCCGATCGTCACCACCGAGACCGACATCGAATCCGCCAAGAAGATGGGCGCCATGATGCTGTTCGGCGAAAAGTACGGCGCGGTCGTCCGCGTGGTCAAAATGGGTGAATTTTCCACCGAATTCTGCGGCGGAACGCATCTGGACAACACCGCAAAGACCGGACTCTTCAAAATACTTTCGGAAGCGTCCGTCGCGTCCGGCGTGCGCCGTATCGTCGGCGTCACGGGCACGGGCGTGCTCGATCTGATCGCCGAAAAGAACGCGCTGATCGAAAGCACCGCCGCCGAGCTCAAAGCGGCGTCGGTCGACGACATCGCCAAGCGCGCTTCCCTTTTGCAGAACGAACTGCGTGCCTTGAAGCAGGAGCTTGACGAGGCTACGCAGAAGATCGCCGCCTCCCAGACGGCGTCGCTTCTCGAAAAGGCCGTTTCCGTCAAGGGACTGCGCCTCATAACGGCGAAGCTTTCCTTGAAGCCCGACGCGCTGCGGGCGCTCGGCGACACCTTCAAAGCCGAAAATCCGGACGTCGTGGCGGTGCTCGCCGCCGTGAACGACGGGAAGATCAACTTTGCCGTTTCCTGCGGCAAGGATGCCGTCGCGGCAGGTGCCAACGCCGGCAAGATCGTCAAAGCCGTCAGCACGCTTTGCGGCGGCGGCGGCGGCGGACGTCCCGACAGTGCGACCGCCGGCGGCAAGGGCATCTCCAAGCTGGGCGAAGCGCTGGAAGCCGTCAAAGACATGATATAATAAATGATACTGTTGCGCCCGCCGAGGTTTACTCGGCGGGCGCAACTCCTATCCTGCCGCTTCACCCATACTGCGCCGCAAGCGGCGCGGGGAAACGCTCAACTTTTTCGTGCGGACGAAAAAGTTGCAAAAAGACCGCTCGGGGCATGCCCCG
>JAZRVE010000048.1:0-4516 GCA_045598975.1 Eubacteriales bacterium | reverse complement strand
GGCAGGAAGAGCGCGGTTCAATTACTCCGCGAAAAGCTCTCCGCCTGACGCCGCGCCGCGATTGGGAGCCTTCTTCACTCCGCCTACGGCTTCGTTTCAAAGGCTTCCAATCGCGAATAATGCCATATCTTTTATTTTTTCCTCCTAAATGGCTCATATCAATTGACAACGCAGAAAGAAAAAGTGCCAATTCACGGATATATCTTGACAGATATCCGTGATTCCGTTATAATGTAGAGGTAATGTCAGAATAATAAGGGAGGTAAGCGCGTGAAAGTAAAAATTGCGGATCTCGTCATGGATATTCAAAACAAGTACCCCTATACGCAGATGCTGTGCCGGTCCTATCTGTGCGACGAGAACTTGCCCGCCGACTTTACCGTTACGGCATCCAAAGAGGATTTTGAGCGCGACCGCGCCGCCTGCCCCACGTTTTCCCCCGGCTATATCGAATCGCTTGCCATCTGCCGTGCCATCTCCGCTGAGCTCATCCGGTACAACGGCTTTATCCTTCACGCCTCCGTCATCGAAAAAGGCGGCGAAGCCTTTGCGTTTTCCGCTCCCAGCGGCACCGGCAAGACCACGCATGCCCATCTGTGGCTCGACGTTTTTCCCGATGCCCGCATCATCAACGGCGATAAGCCTTTTCTCCGTTTTCTCGGGGATACGCCGACCGTTTACGGCACCCCGTGGTGCGGAAAAGAGGGCGACAACGTCAACGTTTCCGCACCCTTGAAGGCACTCTGCTTTATCGAACGCTCCCCCACCAACAGCATTTCTCCGCTCGGCTCGTCCGAAGCGCTTTCGCGGCTGTTTCATCAGCTCCTTTTGCCGAAGGATACGGCACTTCTTACGGCGCTTCTCGACTGCGTCTCCCGCTTTTTGGAGGTCACGCCGCTGTATCTGCTGAAATGTAATATGGACAAGCAGGCCGCTGTTGTCGCCTATGAGGGAATGCACCGTATTTCCTGCGGATGCGATTCTTGACGGAAAGGAATACGATATGCAGTCATTAAGCATGGAGGAGATCATCCCGTTACTCAAAGACGTGTGCGCGACGGGAGCGCCTTTTCGCTTCTGCCCCAAGGGCACCAGTATGCTCCCCACCATCGTCGGCGGAAAAGACTTCGTGGAGGTAAAAACTCCCTTTGATATCAAGCCGTATGACGTTCTGCTTTACCGCAGAGATAACGGCGTATACGTTCTGCACCGTCTTGTGCGCATCGGTAAGGACGGTACTTACGTCATGTGCGGCGACAATCAGGTATTTTTCGAGAAAGGTATCCGCCCGGATCAGATCATCGCCAAAATGACAGCCGTTATCAAGGACGACTCCGTCATCCCGGCAGACGATCCCGATCTTGTGCGCCGTATCCGTTATCTCTACATGAAAAAGCCGATCCGACGCTTTTTCGCCCGAGCCGTGCGCTATACCAAAAAATTGTTCCGCTGACACGAAAAACACCCGCCGAACAGCTTTCGGCGGGTGTTTTTTGCATTGATATATTGTGTTGTCAGCCGCGGTCTTCAAAAATCTTATCGTAGGCTTCGTTCACTTCTTCGTCCTTGTAGTACGGCGTAATCATATACTTCTTGACGATGGGATATGCGGCATAGGTGCGCATGAACATACAAGCGGCGACCGTAATGATGAGCGGCAGCATGATGCCGACCATCGGGATGTTGACAAATATAAGGAAATTGAGCGCAAGGAGTATGATCTCACCGATGAGCGCCAGCGCGTTGCGCCCGGCGCCGACAAAGGCGAAAATGAAGGAATTTTTGAATATTTTCCGGATCGGGAGTCTGAACGTGACAAGCAGCAGATACAGATACGCACGCATAAACTGATAGATGAGGAACAAAAAGAGACATCCGTAGAAGAAAACACTCTGACCGAAGCTGTTTTTTACGTTTTGCGGTGCTTCTGCCACGATATCCTCGTTCTGTACGGCTTCGGCGTCCGGCGACGGATGTCCGGCGTTTTCCGTCTGCGTACTCTCGACAAAGACAC
The DNA here is from genome assembly GCA_045598975.1 of Eubacteriales bacterium. Classification (GTDB taxonomy): domain Bacteria; phylum Bacillota; class Clostridia; order Oscillospirales; family CAG-382; genus UMGS882. The sequence goes on along the minus strand of JAZRVE010000048.1, from coordinate 2,502 downwards.
CCGGCGTCAATGCGGCAAAACGGTCAAAATCCATGCCGCTCCAATAAAAGACGTCAAAAACGAGAACGGCGAATATCAAAATGTCGGCAAGTCCGACAAGGATCGCCTGCTTGAAATTCTGCTTGAAAGCATACTTGCAGTCGGAAATGACGTACACCGGATCACCGCGGACATACCCGCGTGTCAGATACACAAGAGACGCACAGAGCGGTCCGAACAGAAGCGCCATCAACCCGAGAAAGATATAGAAAAACACGGGATACGACGACAGAAACCATACGCCGAGCGCAAGGATCACGATATAGGCGGCGGCAAGCAGATTGACGTTGGAAATGTTCCAGAACTTGCGCCCGAACATAACGAAAAAGCCGGGAAAATCCGTCTGCACGGAGGCTCTTTCATCGTCCTTGCTCACGCCTTTTTCGGGGATCGCGGAACGGAAAAACGGAAATCGTTTCATAGGCACCTCATCAGCAAAAATACGTCCTGTTTCGGCAGGACGCATTTATTATACAGTTCAAAAGTGAAACGGGTATTAACAAATTGGGACAAAATAAAAATATATTCTCACGCACGCGGATGGAATTTCAGATAACTGCCGTTCTTTCTGCTTTTGAGGTATTCCGTGTAGACGTTCATGGAAGAAAGATCGGCATGCCCGAGAATTTCCTTGATGTCATTGACGTCGGCACCGTTTGCCAGCAGATGCATAGCAAAGGAGTGGCGGAGCGTGTGCGGCGTGATGGTCTTACGGATGCCTGCCGCTTCCGCATAGGATTTCAAGATTTTCCAAAGCCCCTGCCGTGTCATGCGGCTGCCGTTGACGTTGACAAAAACCGCTTGATCGTCGGGATCGGCAAGAAACGAGCGGGCATTCTCGAAATAATCTTTCAGCGCTTTTACCGCCGCCGGATACAGATAGACGGTGCGGTCGTGCTTCTGCGAACCTTCGCCGTGGCAGACGACAAAGCCGAGTTGCAGATTGACGTCGCTTATATTGAGAGAAACGACCTCCGTTGCCTTCATGCCGGTCGCATAGAGCGTTTCCAGAATGGCACGGTCGCGGATGCCCTTTACCTCTGTGGGATCGGGCTGTATGAGGAGCAGTTCGATCTCCTTTGCCGTAAGGATCTCCATCGAGCGCTTGGGCTTTTTATCGTTCTTTACGGTCTTTGTGGGATTATCGGGCACGATGCCGTTGACGAGCAGATATTTATAAAAACTGCGTACCGAAGACATATAGCGCGAAACGGAAGAACAGGAAAAACCTTTGCGGTTGAGATACTGTTTGAAAGCCTCGATAGTCTCGGGAAGAGCCTCCGCTATATCCAAAGAGCACGACGAAAGATAGTCCGCAAATACGGACAGGTCTCTTTTATAGGCGGCGAGCGTGTTGCGCGGCGCGTTTTTCGTCTCGGTCATATACGTCAGATAGGACGTTATAACACTGCCCTCGGTCATTCCGGATGCTCCTTTCCGCAAAATCTGCATTTTTTGAGTGCAAAAGAAAGCGCAATGTGCTCAATTCGTCACACTGCGTCTTACGACATAATTATGATACTACTTTTTGAACGGTTTTGCAAGCCAAATTTCACGATTTCTTGTTTTTCGTAAATTATGACAAATGATTATGTAAACTTGATTATGTCAACTTTTCAAACTTGACGCAAAATTACAAAATGTGGAAATATGTTCGTTTTCCCTCCCCTACATTTTGCGTTGGCAGGTCTTTTTGAGAAACGGACATTTTCCACATGATTTTGGCTGTTTTATGCACATTCAACAAAGAACGCAACAGAAAACCCGCAGAGGTAACTCTGCGGGTCATCATTTATCATCGGATTCAATCCAGTTCCTTTACGCCGGAATACAGTTCATAGTATCTTCCCTTTTGCGCAAGCAGATCGTCATGATCGCCGCGTTCGATGATCTCACCGTTTTCCAAGACCATGATGGCGTCGGCGTTACGCACGGTGGAAAGTCTGTGCGCGATGACAAACGTGGTGCGGTTCGCCATCAGCCGATCCATGCCGTGCTCGATGTGCCGCTCGGTACGGGTATCGACAGAACTCGTTGCCTCGTCGAGCACCAAGATCGGCGCTTTGGAAAGCGCGGCACGGGCAATGTTGAGAAGCTGGCGCTGTCCCTGCGAAAGGTTGGCACCGTCGCCTTCGAGGACGGTCTGATAGCCGTCGGAAAGCCGCATGATAAAGCTGTGTGCGCTCGCCGTTTTAGCGGCCTCGATGACCTCTTCGTCGGTCGCGTCAAGGCGTCCGTAGCGGATATTTTCCATAACGGTACCCGTGAACAGGTGCGTGTCCTGCAAGACCATGGCGATGTTTTCACGGAGCGATTTCCGCTTGATCTGACGGATGTCGGTGCCGTCTATGGTGATGGAGCCCGAATCTATGTCATAGAAGCGGTTGAGCAGGTTGGTGACGGTCGTTTTTCCGGCGCCGGTCGATCCGACAAAGGCGATCTTCTGACCGGGCTTTGCGTACA
>JAZRVE010000047.1:0-15531 GCA_045598975.1 Eubacteriales bacterium | reverse complement strand
CAGCTTTTCGCGGATGGCGGCGGTTTCGGGATCGTCGGAAAAGAAGACGGGATAGCCATGCGCACCGATGACGTCAATAAGCTCGGCGGCGCTCACGTCCTGCACGTGGTAAGTGTCGATGGTGTCGGTGACGGCCTTGCGGATACTGCCGGAATATGATTTCACGTTGATTATCCTTTCAATACGGAAATACGGGGCGAATGACCATGAATAAAACAAATGCCATGCGGATACTGGATACGGCGGGGATCGCCTATAAGACCAAAGAATACGAATGGGATGAAAACGATCTCACGGGCGTGCACATCGCGTCGTCGATCGGGCTCGATCCCGATAAGGTGTTCAAAACGCTCGTGGCACGCGGCGATAAGACGCCGTACGTCGTGTTTTGCCTGCCGTGCGCGTATGAACTCGATTTGAAAAAATGCGCGAAGGTGTCGGGCAATAAGCGGGTGGAGCTCGTGGCGGTCAAAGAACTGCTCGGGCTTACCGGCTATATCCGGGGCGGCTGTTCGCCGGTCGGGATGAAAAAAGCGTTTCCGACTTATTTTGACGAAAGCGCACTGCTTTTCGACGAAATCACCGTCAGTGCCGGCGTGCGCGGTTGTCAGTTGTTTGCGGATCCCGCGCGGCTCATTGATTTTCTGGGAGCGGAAACGGCGGATCTTGTGACGGGGCAGACCATCAAAAATTAACAAATATCTGTTAGTTTCTTCACAAAGTGGCGTTATAATACTCAATATTTCAACGGGAGGCAAGAAGTATGCCGATTATCACGAATGAAATTACCCTTCAGTTTCAGATCATCCTGCGTTGCCTTGTCGCGGCGGCGTGCGGCGCCGTCATCGGACTGGAACGCAAAAACCGCCTGAAAGAAGCGGGATTGCGGACGCACCTCATCGTGGCGCTGGGATCGGCGCTCATGATGGCGGTGTCCAAATACGCGTTCTTTGACGTACTGCGGTATGCCGGCACGGTCGGGGCAGAGATCAAACTCGATCCGTCGCGTGTAGCGGCGAGCATCATCACCGGTATCGGCTTTTTGGGTGCCGGCACCATTTTCGTCCGCAAGCAGGTCATCAACGGTCTGACGACGGCGGCGGGACTTTGGGTGACGTCCGGCATCGGCATGGCGATCGGCGCAGGCATGTACATACCCGGCATCGCCGTGACGATCATCCAGTTTCTCGCACAGGTCATCTTCCATAAAAACGTCAAGTATCTTTCGTTCCCGGCACCGGATGTTATCACCTTCCGCGTTACCGACGCACCGGACGTCATCAAGGACCTCAATGACGCCTTTGCCGCCCACGGTATCGAGGTGCGCGGCATCAAGTACGACAAACTGCCGGAGTTTCTGGAAGTGGAATGCTTCGTGCGGCTCCCCAAAAACTATACCCTCGTGGATATGGCGGAGGATTTCAAACAGTACGACTTCATCCATACGATGGAAGCATAAGCCGGCATCGGAAAATATCAATCAAAACCTCAATAAAAGAGACGTCTGCGGACGCCTCTTTTATTTTTTGCCGAGATTGCGGAGAATGGTGCGGCGTCCGCGCCAAGAATAGGCACGGGACAGAAATTCTTCTTTGGTCATGCCGTCGATGTCTTCAACGGAAGGCGATTCAAGCACGTCTTCGTAAAAGAACGAAAGCGGCGTCAGCGGCACGTCTTTGTTCATGGGGCAGACCTCCTGACAGGTGTCGCATCCCCAGAGAATGGGACGGGAGCGCACGAGAGCAAGCTCGTCTTCCGTGAGTTGCTTGCGCTGATTGAGCTCCGACAGACAGACGTCGCTTTTGCCTGCCAGAAAGTCGCAGTGTGCACGGCAGGCGCCGCAGGCAAGGCATTTTCCGGGGGCAGTACGGGCGGAAGACGACAGCGGCGAGGAAAACAGCAGTGAGCCGATGAATACGTAACTGCCGTAAACGGGGCTGATGAGCAGACGGTTTTGCCCGATGACGCCGAGCCCCGTGTCAACGGCGGCTTTGACCTCGTTGATAGGGGAGGAATCGCAGAAAAAGTAAAAGGCTCCGTCGGGAAAATCCGCTTTCAGCAGGGGCGTCAGCTCGGCGGCGAGACGGCGGGAAAACAGATGATAGTCCTTGCTGACGGCATAGAGCGAAATGTTGCGGTCGGGGTGCGGTCCCGTGTAGTAGGGGATGAGAAAGACGGCGGCGCTCTGTACGGATTCCGGCAGTTTTTCCGGCTGTATCACGTGGCAGTCGGCAATCGGCAGAAAGCCGATTGCGTCAAGTCCGCGCCCGGTAAGAAGAGCGCGGATACGGTTCTGAACGTCCATGACGGTTCAACGCCCGAACAGCCCGAGGCGTAAGCGCGTCTGATCCAACCACGGCACGACCTTCATTTTCCGCATGATGGGCAATAAGGCAGCGAACAGGGCGACAAGCAGAATGACCTCGACCGGGAGCGACAGTGCGTTCTTGATGAGGCGCGGCGGGAAGATGACAAGCAGATTACTGCCGTACATCATGGAAAGGAACAGCGGCGTCAGCAGAATGTTGCAGACGACGTTGACCGAGAATTTGGCGAGAAACAGCCGCACGACCGAGACCTTTGCCCGGTACAGCGGAAGCGCGAGCAAAAGCGAGCCCAAGCCCTCGATAAACATAAAAGCGGGATTGTAGGCGCCCGACGGTGCGATGATAAACGAGAGCGTATCGCAGACGCACCCCGACACAAAGCCGACGACGGGACCGTACAGAAACGAGCCGACGGCGTTTGGCAGGAAGGTGAAATATACGTCCAGATTCTCGGCGACGGGGATCTTTAAGGATTTGATCGCCATGCGCATCGCGATAAACAGCGCGGCGAGCACAAGAGAACGGACGCTGTGCAGCTCCGCGACGGCTGATTTCCAATAGCCGCGGGAAAAAGGAGAAACATAGACGGACTGTGACGGTGTTTTCATGGAAACCCCTCCTAACAATAAAAAAACCGTGCGACAGAACATCCGCACGATTGCAAAACGGGATAAACACATAGACCCCGTCATTGACAGTGGGATGCGGAGACGTTACCGCGGGTTTCCCCTTCGTCCGCCCGTCAACTCCCCGTACAGGCGGCACTTCACGCAAGGTCTCCTACTCTGTTTTTCTTAATTATAACGCGGCTTGAAAAAGGTTTCAATGACTAAACTGTAAACAATGTGTCTTTTGTCGAAAAAAAGACGGCGAAGGCATCAGTTTTCGTCGTCGGAGAAGGAAGTCGGCTTGTAACCGTCGAGATGCGCTTTCTGCATGGCGCCGAACAGGCGGTGTTTAAGCCCCTTGTTTTCTTTTTCGAGGGTGGCGAGAAGCGTCTTGATCTTCTCGCGGTCGGAGGTCTTGTCCATGGGGCAGGGGCTTTCAAGGACGGGCAGATCGGAGTGCCGGATAAAATAGCGGATGTTCTGCTCTTTGGCGTAGATGAGCGGTCGGATGAGGGTGATGTCGCGGCGGTCGAGATAGGTGACGGGGGAGAAACAGCCGAGTCTTCCCTCGTTGAAAAGGTTGAGCATAAAGGTCTCGACGGCATCGTCGAAGTGGTGCCCCAAAGCGATCTTGTTGCATCCGAGGGCTTTGGCATTCTCGTGGAGCGCACCGCGGCGCATCCGTGCGCAGAGCGAGCAGGGATTCTTTTCCTTGCGCACGTCGAAGATGATCTTGGCAATGTCTGTCTCGAACAGCGTGAAGGGAACGCCGAGCTGTTCGCAGAGCATGCCGATTTTTTCATACCCCTCCTTCGCCGCATTCTTTTCGCCCATGCCTGCCTTGTAAAAACCGGGATCCATGGTGACGGCGTGCAGCTCGAAGGGAACGGGATAAAAGCGTTTTAATCCGGCGAGGGCGCATAGCAGGGCAAGAGAATCCTTGCCGCCGGAAACGCCGACGGCGATACGGTCGCCGGGCGAGATCATCTGATAATCGTCGACCGCTCGTCGCGTACAGCTGAGCAACCGGCGGATGGAATAGGAATAGGACATGGGACCACTCCGTTATACATATATGAAAAGATGGCGTCATACTGTTTTTATGAAAAAGGGAGGAATGTGCATGAAAGAAAAAACGACGGCGGTCTCGGTGACGGGACGGGTGCTGACCGCGTGTTTGGCAGTCGCCTGTGTCACGCTCGCCGTGATGATAGCGGGACTTGCCCGTTTTTCCGAGGCGGAGGTGCCGACGAGCGGTACCGCTTTGCTCGTTTCTTCGGCGGAAAGCGTGCCGCCTGTCCCCGAAACCTCGGCGGAAGCGTACGCGCTCATCGACGCGTCAAGCCTTGCCTTGCTCGGCAAAAAAAACAGCGGCGTCCGTCTGCCGATGGCAAGCACCACCAAGATCATGACGGCGCTTGTCGTGCTGGAAAACATGGCGCTTGACGACGTGGTGACGGTCCCTGCCGAGGCTGTCGGCATCGAGGGTTCTTCGCTGTATTTGCAGGCGGACGAAAAACTGACCGTGCGCGATCTGCTGTACGGACTGCTGCTTGAATCCGGCAACGATGCCGCATGCACGCTTGCCATAGCTTGTGCCGGGAGCGAGGAAGCCTTTGTCGGTCGCATGAACGGGCGTGCCGCGGAAATGGGGCTTTTCGATACCCATTTTGAAAATCCGCACGGGCTGACGGCGGAAGGGCATTACACGACGGCATACGAGCTTGCTCTCATCACGGCGCATGCCTTGCGGAACGAGACCTTCCGGCAGATGGTCTCGACCGTCCGCTACGTGAGTGAAGGGACGGAAAAGACGGCTCCGCGGTATTTTCACAATCATAACCGCCTGTTAACGTGCTGCGACGGCGCCATCGGCGTCAAAACGGGCTACACGAAAGCGGCGGGACGCTGTCTTGTCAGCGCGGCCGAACGGGAGAACGGGACGTTCATCGTCGTTACGCTCCATGACGGAAACGATTGGGCGGATCACAAAAAACTGTTAGATCATGCCTTTTCCGCCTATCAGACGGTGACGGTGGCGGAGCCCGGCGGACTGTGCCTGAACCGCGGCGGAAAAGAATACCGCTATCCCGACGAAGGGGTGTATCTGACGACGGCAAAGGGCGAAAACCCGACGTTATATTACCGTATCACACTGTCGGGATCGGGGGCAAGCGTTTCCTACGGAGCGGGCGACGTCCCGCTCGGGACGGTCTCTTTGAGAGAAACGTGCGAAAAAGACGTGCCGTCCGACGAAAAGATGACGATGCCGTCCGTGTCGGTGCGAAAATAGGGAATATGGAGGGAATCGAGCGTGTTCAGCGTTTTCTTGCCCGGATGCCCGTAAGGATTGTCCTCGCCGCAGCATATGACGGCAAAGGAGGGCGAAACGGCTTGCAGGAATTTTTTGGTATTGGAGGAAGACGAGCCGTGATGCGAAAGCTTGAAAAGATCGGCTTTCAGATCGGCGTTCCCGCTGATGAGACGGCTTTCCGTTTCCTTTCCGATATCGCCGCCGAGAAGGAGCGACGTGTTTTGGTAGGTGATTTTCAGAACGAGACTGGATTCATTGGCGTCATCCGGGTCAGTTTCGGACGGGGATAGCACCTTCACGACGATGCCGTCTACCCAGTCGAATGTGTCGCCTGCCGCGGTGAGCAAAAGATCGGCGTCGGCTGACAGCATGGTGATAAAGCGATTGAACGGGTAGGTGTCCCGGTAATCTTTGTGGATCATGAGGCGCGCGACGGGAATCTTGTTCAAAACGTCAGAAGCGCCGCCGTAGTGATCCTCGTGGGGATGCGAAAGGATGAGCACGTCAAGAAAATCGACACCGAAAATCTGCAAATCGTGCAGGAGAGCGAGCGCTTGCGGCGTAGGTCCCGTATCCACGAGCAGATACCGTCCGCCCGGACTTTTGACAAGGCAGGCGTCGCCCTGATCGACGTCCAAGAAGCAAACGGCAAACCTGCCGTCAAGAGAGGCGACGACGGCTTCCACGTTTTTATTTTTGGCAACGGTATCGCGAAAGGCAAAGAGAAACCAGACGGCAACGGCGGAAAACAAAAGGATGCGCAGAATGCGCGGGAGCGCGGAAACGTGGACGTGCGGCTTTCGTTTCAAGGCGGGATTCTCCTTATCTGTTTTCCGGGTTAGCCGTTGTCACGGTTGAGCTTCATTTCAAGGTATTCCTCACGGGTGATGAGTACCTTTCTCGGCTTGGAGCCCTCAAAGGGGCCGACCACGCCGAGTTTTTCCAGCTTGTCGACGATGCGCGCGGCGCGGGAATAGCCGAGCGCCAGCTTTCTTTGAAGCAGGGAGGTTGAGATCTGTCCGCATTCCACGGCGATCTCGATGGCGGGCAGAACGGCTTCGTCGGAGGAAAGGAGTGCGTCGCGATCGTCGCCGTCGTAATCGTCGCCGCCTTCGCCGCCCTCGCCCTTGCCGCGCTTCTTTTCGATGCACCGCTCTGCTTCGCGTTCGATGCCGCTTATAATGTCGTTGTCGTATTCGACGTTGCCGCTGCTCTTTAAGAAATCAATGATCGCTTCGATCTCGCCGTCGGTCACGAAGGAGCCCTGTACGCGCATGGGTTTCATGCAGCCGACCGGCGCGTACAGCATATCACCGCGTCCGAGCAGTTTTTCCGCACCGGAAATGTCGATGATGGTGCGGGAGTCGACCTGGGACGCCACCGTGCAGGCGATACGGGAGGGGACGTTTGCCTTGATGAGTCCCGTGATGACGTCGACAGACGGACGCTGGGTGCCGATGACAAGATGCATGCCGGCGGCGCGTGCCTTCTGGGCGATGCGGCAGATGGAGTTTTCCACGCTGTCGCGTGCGGTCATCATGAGGTCGGCAAGCTCGTCGATAATAATGACGATTTTCGGAATGGGCTCCCGTTCGGGATCGCGTTCGGTGATCTTGTTGTAGGAGTCGAGATCGCGCACGCCGACTTCTTCGATGAGCTGGAAGCGGCGTTCCATTTCATTGACAGCCCACGAAAGGGCACCCGCCGCCTTTTTGGGATCGCTCACGACCGGGACGAGCAGATGCGGCATCCCGTTGTAGACGCCGAACTCCACCTTTTTGGGGTCTATGAGCATGAGCTTGCACTCGTCGGGACGGGCTTTATAAAGAATGCTGACGATAAAACTGTTGATACAGACCGATTTGCCCATGCCGGTAGCACCGGCAATGAGTAAGTGCGGCATTTTGGCAAGATCCATGTATACGGGACTTCCCGCCACGTCCATGCCGAGGCAGACAGAAAGTTTGCTTTTGAGCTGGGCGAATTTCGCGTTTTCGATGAGGTTGCGCAGATAGACGATGGAGACCGTCTTGTTCGGGATTTCGATACCGACAGCCTGCTTGCCGGGGATGGGCGCCTCGATGCGGACGCCGGCGGCGGCAAGGTGGAGGGCGATGTCGTCGGAGAGATTCTGAATGGCCTTGACACGCACGCCGATCTCGGGCTGTAATTCGTAGCGCGTGACGGTCGGACCGCAGCAGATGTTGGCGATCTTGGTCTTAACGCCGAAATTGGCAAGCGTTTCGACAAGTTTGACGGAAGTTTGCTTCAACTCGTCCGTTACGGCGAAGGTCGCGGGATTGGGGTCCTTGGCAAGAAAATCAAGGCTCGGAAAACGGTATGTTTCGGCATAGTTCGGCTTGGACGCCACCTTGACGTCTTCCTTTTCGCCCTCGTACTCGTTTGTCGATTCGATGGCAATGGTCTTCTCCGCCGTATCGGCACCTTCCGGCAGTACGTCGGCGGGATTCGCCTCGCGTCCGGCGGAAGCGATGACGGCGTCCTCCGAAAAGATTTTCGCAAGGTCGATCTCCTTGACGGAGCCGGTGGTGTTTTTCTCATCCGGCTGTGCGTCGGGCACGTCGGATGCTTCCGGGGCTTTCGATGCTTCCGATACCACGAAATGCGCGGCGTCTTTTATGCGCCGGAAAGCATTGGGATCGGGTGCGACGGGCATGTCGGCATTTTCGGCGTCGGAGCGGGCAAGCCCGTCGGTCGCCTGCTTTACCTCCTCCGGCGATATGCCGAGCGGCGGGAGGGAAGCGGATTCTTCGGAATCCTTGGTTTCTTCGAAAGAAGGCACGGGTGCGTTTTCGGTCTTGCTTTCGGAAACGTCGGGCGTATCTTCAAGCCCCGTCAGATGCGCCTTGCGCTTTTTTGCGGGCTCCGGTACGTCGGTTTCCCGCATCTCTTCCTCTTGATGTAACGTCTCCTGAATGAGGCGCTCTTTGTGCTTTGTCTTGGCGTTGTAGCTTGCCGTGCGGGCACGGTCGCGTATGATGGCCGCCATGTCAAGCGGCGTCACGTTGCAGACGGCAAAGCCCGTCAGAAGCAGGGCGGCGACGCAGAGGATCCATGCGCCGAAGCCGATGAAACGCTGTAAAACGTTGATGATCCAGCCGCCGAGGACACCGCCTCCGGTCAGAATTTTTCCATTGTTGTACAGATCGGCAAGCACGAGCGTGTTTTCCGTCTGTCCGAGAAGCAGGGCGATGAGCTGGAAAAGCCCGCTGAAAGAAAGGATGAAGCCGATGATAAGGAGCACCTTGACGTGCAGACGGCAGTCGCGGGCGTCGGCTTTATAGAAAAAGGCTTCCGCCAGAATGCAGAGCGGGATGAAGTAAGCGCCGAACGAGAGGATGCCCGTGAGGAAATCGGTCATATAGACGAGGATGCCCATTTTTCCCGGGATGACAAAGCAGATGCCGAGAAAAAGGGCGACAAACGCCAATATGTACGGCATGAAGTTGTAGGAAAAGGTATCCTCCGGCTTGCGGTTTCGTTTCAATTCCCGTATTTCCTCTTTCAGCCGCGCATTTTCGGAAGCCTGCCGCGTGGCGGAAGCCTCCGCTTGCTTGGCACGTTTGGCGTCTTCGGGGGATTTGACGGGCTTTTTGGGGGTGCGGGCGGCAGAGGATGCCGACTTCTGTTTCTTTTCAGTTGCCATTTGTGACTGACCTTTCTTGTGAAGATGATGAGGAAACGACGCGGTCGTGTTCGCCTTCGGACGCGAGTGCCAGAAGGAAAATGCGGGCGTCGGGAAATGCTTTGTGCAGAGCGGAGGCGCCGGCAAGAAAGCTGGAACCGGTCGTGATGACGTCGTCGACCAACACGATGGTGTGACAGGATGCATGACAGCGCTTTTTCCACGGACGCACCCAAAAGGCGTTCTTGACGTTCTGCCGCCGTTCGGAAAGGGATAATTTCTTCTGCTCCCGCGAAAAGAGACTACGGGATAACAGCGAGCGGCTCACGGCGCCGCCGCCCGTCATCCGGGCAAGGGTCTGCGCGAGCAGACGGGATTGGTCGAAGCCGTAATATCTCTTTTTTATGCGTGTGCGCGGCAGAAACGTGAAAACGGTGCCGGGCGGCAGGGAAAAGAGCGCCGACGCTCGCATCATTTTGCGGGCGGCAAAGCGGACGGTATAGGCGGGTGCGTATTCTTTGAGGTTGAAGATGAGCTTTTTGACGAACGGATGTCCGTAAGAAAAGCAGACTGCGCCGCGGTAGGACTGCACGCCGTCGGACAGGACGAAAAAGGGATCGTCAAAGCGGGCTTTTTCGATGGCGTCGGAACAGTTTTCGCATATGTGACGGTAGTACTGCTCGGACTGACAGAGCGGGCAGGACACCGGCATCACCACGTCGAACGGATTGTAGAGAAAAGCGTGAGGAAGACCGTCACGCATAGTAGCGTAAGGAGGCGACGACCTTCCCGAGAATGGAGACGTCGGTGACGTAAATGGGGTCCATGGTGCGGTTTTCCGGCTGTAAGCGGAAAATGCCGTTTTCCTTGAAAAAGCGCTTGACGGTGGCTTCCTCTTCGATGAGCGCCACGACGATCTCGCCATTTTCGGCGTAGGAGCGTTTTTCCACGATGACGTAGTCGCCGTTTAAAATACCGGCGTCGATCATGCTTTCGCCTTTGACTTTGAGGCAGAAAAGAGAGGCGGGATCGTAGGTGTGATCCGAGGAATAGGTGAGGTATCCCTCCAAATTTTCCGATGCGAGGATGGGAAGTCCCGCGGCGACCTGCCCGACGATGGGCACGCGGTATTTCCTGCTTTCCGCCACGTCGCCGGGACGGCTGATGGTGCGGCTTTTTCCGTCCTGCTTGACGATATAGCCCTTTGTGATGAGGCGTTCGACGTACATCTGTGCCGTCGAGGACGATTTCAGCCCCATGGCGGCGCAGATGTCCCGCACCGAGGGAGAATAGCCCTTCTCGTCGATGGTCTGATTGATAAAATCGAGAACACGTTGTTCCTTTGGTTTCAGTCGATCCATTTTCATTTTCCTTTCCAATGTATGACTGTCTGTCAGGATATTCTCATTATATAACACTTTTTCTCAAATTTCAAACAAAAGTTCTGAATTTAACATTTTCGACACAATTACCTGTTATTTTCTTTCGGTTTTCGATAAAAGAGCGTCATAGTCAGAATAATAAGCGTCGGGAACATAAGCGCGGAAACCAGTCCCGTTTTGACGGACGGCTCCGACGTGCCGGCAAGGACGCGGGCGGTGACGGCGACAAGCGCAGGTGCCGAAGAACAGCCGACGTCGCCGCCGAGGGCAAGTAAGGCGAACATGGCGGTGCCGCCGGCGGGATAGGTTTTCGCGGCGAGTGAGAGCACGCCCGGCCAGAAGACGCCGACGGAAAAGCCGCATAACGCACAGCCGGAAAAGGCAAGCCACGAAAGCGGGGAAAAGGCGGCGAGGAGATAACTGATAAAGCAGAGGATGCCGGAGAGCAGAAGTGCTTTTTTGAGGTCAAGACGCACGCTGGCACGCGAGTAGAGGTAGCGGGAAAGTCCCATGGTAACGGCAAACAGGCAGGGACCGAGCAGATCGGCGACCTGTTTGGAAACGTGAAGCTCTGTCTCGGCGAAGAAGGACGCCCATTGGCTCATGGCGAGCTCCGCACCGCCGGCACAGAGCATCAGCACGAGAAAGCACCAGAAGATCGGCACACGCCAAAGCGTGTGCGCTTTGACGGTCGGTGTTTCCGAATCGGCGAGGGAATACAGCGGTACGCGGGAAAACAGCAGAGCGTTGACAAGCGGCAGAATGCTCCATATTAGGCACAGGTATCGCCAACTTTCCGTACCGAAAACGCGAAAGTACAGCGTTGAGACAACGACGGCGATGACGCAGCCAAGGCAGTAAAACGAATGTAACAGGCTCATGGCACCGGGATTGTCGTCTTTCGGGAGTGCCTCGATGATGGGGCTGATGATGACCTCGCACAGACCGCTTCCGACGGCATACAGCAGAGCGGATACGAGAAGTCCCGCATAGGGGGAGATGAGATAGGGCAGAAACGACATGGCGAGCATCCCGCTCAGACAGAAAAGCTGGGAGAGCACGGCAATGACGCGGTATCCGACCTTGTCGGCGATGCCGGCGCAGAGAAAATCGACGAGTATCTGCGTGCCGAAGTTGACGGAAATGAGGGAGGCGAGCTGTTCAAGCGACAGAGAAAAATCCCGGTTGAAGGTGACGAAGAGCAGGGGAGCGAGATTGTTGACGGCGGCGCTTGAAATGTAGGAAAGATAGCAGGCGAGGCGGGTGTGTTTGGCGGAAAGGGACATGATGAAGGGCTCCGTTTCGATGTATTGACGTTGACAGATACATTATAAAATAACGAAAAGAAAAAGTCAATAAAAAGCGTCTTGCAAAATGTCGAAAGATATGGTAGAATAGAAAAAAAGGAAAGTGTGAGCCGATGGAGGAGATACGTCTCGACAAGGTTACGGAAACGCTCTCGGTGTATCAGCGCAAGGGCGTGTTCTGCTACGGCACCGACGCGGTGCTTCTCGTGCGCTTTGTCGAAAAATACGAGAAATATCTCACAAAGCAGAAGCTGTGCGACCTCTGCGCGGGAACGGGCATCATCCCGCTCATGCTGTGCGACGCGCATAAAGAGCTTACGGCGGCGCTCGTCGAGATAAACGCAGACGCGGCGGCGCTTTCGGAAAAGAGTGCGGAAGTGAGCGGGCTTTCCGACCGTGTCACGGTAAAGAACGCCGATCTGAAAACGGTGCGTACCCTGTTTGAGCCGGAGTGCTTCGATCTTGTCACCTGCAACCCGCCGTACATGACGGCGTCCTGTGGGAAAATGTGCGGAGACGATGCCATCACACTTGCCCGCCACGAGATCGCCTGCACGGTGGACGACGTGTTCGCGTCGGCGTTTTATCTGCTTCCGACGGGCGGCAGTCTGTATATGGTGTACCGCACCGATCGCCTTTCCGACCTGATGGCGGCGGCAAAAAATAACCGTTTCGAGATCAAGCAGATGTGTTTCGTCCGTTCGGGCAAAGCAAAAGAGACCTGCGAGCTGGTGCTTGTCAAGGCCAAGAAGCAGGCGTCGGTCGGCATGCGCGTGACGGCGTGCGACGTGGAAAAATTACAGTAGAGAAGGGCATTTATGTATCAACCGGAGAAAAAATACGCCTCCTATTATCAGAAATGCGCAACGGCGGCCAAGCTGATGCGCTTTGCCGCCATTATCGCTTTCGTTGTGTTTTTCGTTTTCTGTATCGGCTTCTGGCGGGATAATCTGACGACGGATAACCTGCGCTACCTCGTCAAATATATCGATCTTTCCGGCGCTGACAGTACGCCCTCCGACGCACATATTTCCGTGCCCGGCAAAGAGGGCTCGCAGTACTATATGATAGGAAGCGATCTTGCCGTGGTGTCGTCCGACGGCGTGGGGCTGTACGATTTCGCCGGCAATAAGCTGTACCAGTACGACCACGTGTATTCCGCCCCCTGTTCGCTTTCCAACGGCAAAAACGTGCTTGTCTATGACGAAAAGGGAACGGAAATGGCGCTGTACGGACCGGTGTCGAAGCTGTATTCGCGCACGTTCGAGTATCCGGTCAAGAGCGCATGCCTCAACGATATGGGCTGTTTTGCCGTCGTCACCGCCGAAAAGAATTACCGCAGCGGCGTCGTCGTGTATACCTACCATAAGGATGCGCATTTCAACGAATACGAAGAGGTGTTCACCTGGATGACGCCGTCCAAATACGTCATGTCGTGTGCGCTGAATGCCAACGCCTCCCGCGTGGTGTGTGCGTCGGCGGAAGCAAAGAGCGGCTCGTTCGTCACGGAAGTGCTCGTGTACAATACCACGAAAAGCGCCGATCAGGCGTTGGAAAAATCCGTGATCTTCACGGATATGCTTCCGCTTAAAGTGGGATATGCCGAAAACGACTCGGTCATCTGGCTGCTCACGGATCGGGCGTTTATTCTGCTTGACAAGGAACTTGAACAGACGGCGGTCGTGCCGTATGTTTCACAGAGTGCGGGATTGTTCCGTGCCTATGATGACGTGTTCGTGCTTGTGAAGCAGGAGGGACTTGCCGGCAACGCCATGACGGTGAACGGCTATGCTTATGACGGTACGCTCGTGTTTTCGCTTGCGACCGATAAAAAGGTGACCGATATCGAATACCGGGATGAAACGCTGTATCTGCTCATGGCGGATTCGCTCGCCATCTATGACGTGGCGCAGAGCGAAAAGCCGACCGAGCTTGCGGTGATCCCGCTTGCCGTGCGGTATCAGTCGGTGCGGGCGGATAACTATCTGCGCTACGTGCTCGTCAGCGCCAAGAAAGCGGAGCGGCATTCGCTGGCTTCTCTGCTCGAAAACGGAAAGGAACAGTAAGCATGAAAATACTCGCGGTAGGGGACGTCGTCGGCGTCGGCGGAACGGAATATATCCGTAGGAATCTGTGGCATATCCGCAAGGAATACGGCGTCGATCTGACCATCCTCAACGGCGAAAACGCCGCCAAGGGCAACGGGCTCGACCGCGGCACGGCGGAAACGCTGTTTGCCTGCGGAGCGGACGTCATCACGAGCGGCAATCATATCTGGAACAAGCATGAAACACGGTATTTTATCGACGATATGCCGCTTCTCTTGCGCCCGGCGAACTATCCGGTTGCCTGTCCGGGACAGGGGTGCGCCGTGGTGGAGGCGTCGGGGGTGCGTGTGCTCGTCATGTCGCTGATGGGCAATGTGTTCATGACGGAAACCTATGCGTCGCCTTTCGAGACGGCGGACAGACTGCTTGAAAAGCATAAAGGAGAATACGATGCGGCGGTAGTGGATCTGCACGCCGAGGCGACGTCGGAGAAAGCGGCGCTGGCACGCTATCTCGACGGTCGCGTGACGGTTCTGTTCGGCACGCATACCCATGTGCAGACGAACGACGCGAGAGTGCTTCCGAGGGGAACGGGCTTTGTGACGGACATCGGCATGACGGGTGCGTATGAGTCGATCCTCGGGGTAAAGACCGAATGTATTCTCGAAAAATTCTTGACACAGATGCCGGTACGCTTCGAGGAAGCGGAGGGAGACGTCCGCTTCAACGGCGCACTTTTCGACGTTGATGAAAAAACGGGGCAAACCGTGCGTGTGACGCTTATCGACCGATAGGCGCCGGGCGGTGCGGATACGGGGCTTACATATATTTCCTGCTTTGCGTGTATACTAATGGTACGACAACAAAAAAGGAGGTTATGAGAGTGTCTCGCAACGGAGAAGGTCACGTGGAGACCATTGAACGGTATTGCTACGTGATCGGGAAGAATACCCTTGTGAATCGGTGTATGGCAGACGGAAACGTGCGGTATGAGTGTGTCAACCGGCATATCTGCGAAAAAGACGGACGGTGTGACAACGGAAAATACTGCGGCGGCGGAACGGCGACGTAGAAGGCGGCGGAGGGAACGGCATGCAGGACGTGCAGACGGAAGATATAACGGAAACGCTTGCGGCGTATTGCGTCTGCGCGGCAAATCTGTACGGTGTGGCGTCGGAAAAGCAGATGCGTGAACTGCTTGAAAGACACGGAAAAGGAAGAATAAGCAAAAGCGCGTATACGGCGGCTTTGAAGAATACACAGGCGCAGAGGGCGTATACGGTGCTGAAAAACGGAAGCGTCTGCGCAGGCGGAAATCCGAGACTGGCGGAGAAAGTGCTTTCGCGGCGGTCCGACGAACGGTACTATACGCCGGATGAGGCGGGCTTTCTTCCTTACGCGGACGCTTCCTATTACGAAAAGGTGCCCGAAACGGAGGATTTCCGCAATTATCTCATGCTGTCGCACCGTATGAGTAAGATCGATGCCGAGCAGGCGGTGGCGGCTGTCATGCGGGCGATCTCACGGGGAGAGATGACACAGTATATCGTCGATCTCCTGCCGTATTACGGCTTTAAGTTTGCAGACCGCGAGGATGCCGCACGCTTTTTCGACTGGTATGCCAAGATCCGTTCTTGCGCACGGATGTGGGTATTGTGCGGGTATACGCCGAAAGAGAGAGCGGCGCAAAGACGGGAAAATCAAGCGTGAAAGCTGACCTGCGAAAGCAGGTCTTTTTTTTGTCAGAATATCAAGTTTGTGTATGTGTTAAAATGATGTGAGCCAAAAAGAGAGGAAGTTACTTGCAAGATATGGTATAATGGAATCATCACAAGACCAAAAACCATATCAAGAAGGAACTTCCCATGAACATTATAGCACAAGAAGCTCGAAAAAGGC
>JAZRVE010000046.1:0-18412 GCA_045598975.1 Eubacteriales bacterium | reverse complement strand
CCTTTTTGCAACTTTTTCGTCAACACGAAAAAGTTGAATCGCTTCCCCCCGAGCCGTAGGCTCGGGAATAGGAGTTGTGCCGCCGGGCAAGAGCCCGGCGGCACAACAATAATTCAATCAAATTCCAATTCAGCACCGGCGCACCGTGCCTTCATCAGCGAAAGCGAATCCAAGAAAAATGCTTTGACGAGCGAGCCCTGCTTGCCGCGGAAATCGCCCGTGACCGCTTCTCCGATAACGTGCGGATAGACCTTCACGTCCGTGAGCCGTACGCCGCTCTCCGTCCGGTCATACAGTGCTACCGCCAGCACACCGCCCGACGGCGCCGTGCCGCTTGCCGCGACGGTGTAAGAACGGTCGCCACTGCCCGGCACGAGCGAGAGTTCATATAACGGTGCTTCCACGAAAAATCGGACGTCGTTCCCGATGTCGCCTTCTTCCGGTGAATTGGCATAAGCGTACAGCATATTCCGGTCGATCCAGACGATCTCGTTGTCGATGAGCGGCGAATACGAAATGCTTTTGTCCGTCAGACGCGCGTCTCCGGTCGAAAGATCAAAATACAGACTGTCGTGCAGCCGTCCCGTCTCGTCGGCAACACGGAATCCCGTCACGAAAATGCCGTTTTGACCGGCGCTGAAAACTTTCCAGTTCGATCCTACGAACGGATATCCGGCAAAATAGTCCTTGCCGTCTTCGTTTCGGTAGACGTTTTCGTACAGGATGCGGGAGGAGTACGTCCGCACGCCGGTTTCACCGACGTTTACCGTGACTTCCTCAATGTTGCCGTTCGGTGTATACGTCGGTCCCAGACCGAATATGACGCAGAAGGTGTTCTCGGACGTTTTCTGCGCAAGAGCGGAGAGATAATGCTGGTTCGGGGAGGCCTCTCCTTCATATTGCGCAAGCGCAAAATCCGTTTTGCTTGCTTTTGCCGTCGAAGGGTCGATCTCGTAAAGGATGCCGTAGCTGTCCACGCAGACGACTACGTCACCGAAGGATAAGAGGGAAGCGCCGACCAGCGATGCCTCAAAATCCTTCTGCAATTTCTTTCGTGACCAACTGTCGGATGCTCTGTCGTAGGCAAGCAGGATATTTTCGAAATTCATGTTGTTCATGATACCGATAAACTGACCGCCGACGTCGATAAATTTCGGCCCGCACAAGATATCGAACGATAGTTCAAAGGCGTCCGAAAGAGGCGCTCCCTCTGTCCATTGACCGTCACGGTAGCAGACAAAGCGCGCTTTTTCGGCAAACGGGTAGCAGTCCAGGGGGACGGCAAACGCATACAGCGCACCGTCTGCCACAAGAGGCGACAACATGGCGCAGTCGTCTGCCGATATCGGCAGGACGTCCTTTCGGGGATAAAGCTCCCGTTCAGCCGGGATCATCAGCGTCATGTGCCCCGAACGACCGTCTGATGTCGTGACGGTGACGGTTATCATCCCGCCGTTTTTGTTCTGCGGCAGGGATACTTTTATGCATTCGTCCGACCAGGAAAGCACGCTTGCCGTCAGGTCTTCTTGGTTCCACGATATTTTGCCTGCGGTATTCCCGAAGAAAAAGCCTTCGACTGTAAGCCGGTCGCCTTCCCGCACGGCACGTCTTACCACCGGAACGGACTGCGTCCCGGAAAGCGCCTTTCTGACGTTGGCGATGCCGCCGGAAACCGACGAGCTTTCCGGCATGACCGTGCAGGGAGGCTCGGGTGCGGGGTCGGGAACAGAGACGTTTGCGACGATGCGTGCCGCACGCTTGGCGGCGGAATCGGAGGGGAACGCTTTGGCAAGCAGAGCGACCTCTCCCGTGACGGCGGGCGTCGCCATGGAGGTGCCGCTCATGTATTTGTAGGCAAAGGTCTCCGTGTTGCTGATGCCGATGTCATCAAGCCATACGGAAAGCTTCTCTTCCGGGATGCCCTCATAGCCTGCCAATATGATCGACACGTCAAACGTCCGGTAAGCGGGATCTGACAGATCCTTGCCGAAAAGCGGAGCGGGGAGGTATTTTACCTGTTTCAGATTCTCGTTTCGGATGACGGGTACCAGAAGCGGCACCGATATCGACTGCACGGCGTCCTTTTTGTCGGAGTCTGCGATCTTGATGTATTGCGGTTCGGCATAAGGATCGTTTTCCGGAACGCAGTAGGCGTATACCGAGACGACCAGTTCAGCGTCGGGATATTCCGCCAGATCATGGGCGAGCGTCATGGTCAGGTTGAGGAAGGAGTTATTCTTCCATGCCTCGGCGGTCTCGTCCGTCAGAACGCCCTCTTTCGGTTGTATGGAAAAACGCAGACCGTCTATCAGCTGCGGCGTGCTGATCTTTAAGGCGTAGGAATCCGTCGTCGCGCAATAGGCGGTTTCCGCGGAGAACGCTGTCCCGTCCGGAAGCGCCGCTACGGCAAAGTCGCTTTGTCCGTCCTTTTCAAAGTCGGTCAAAGCAAGATAGTGCGTCGGGTGCGCCTCTCCCATCGCACGGGGAATGGTGGAATAGATGTCCTTTCCGGGCGCCGCAAGGTCGGTGGTATAACTGCCGTAATTGCTGAAAACCGCCAAAGCGCCGTACGTATCGGAGGCGTTGACCGTAACGGCGTACGGATTGCTTTTCAGAGTAGATGAAGAAATCGACATCGTATCGCCGTCAAAACCGAAATTGCCGGAGGCAAACACGCTGACGATACCTGCTTCTCCGAGCGCCTTCACGGCAAGATCAACGGCGGGATACAGCCATATCCCGCCCCAGGAATTGTTGACTGCCACCACGTTGACGCCGCTTGCTTTGGCGGTAAGGATATACTGATAGCCTTTCAGAATATCCGACATAAAGAGCGTGGAATTGCCCGCCTTGACCGCCATGATGCGGACGCCGTTGGCGATGCCGCTGGTGCCGAAGTCGTTCCATTCCGCCGCGATGATGCCGGCACAGTGCGTGCCGTGCGAGATGATGTCCATCGGATCGGAAGGATCGTCGCCGCAGACGCAGTAACCGTATTTTCCGCCGCCGAGCGCCGTGAGCGCCGGATAGGCAAGTCCCTCGTCCCACATGACGTCGTCGAGGTCGGGGTGCGTGTAATCCACGCCGGAATCGAGCACCGCGATGACGCCGCAGGCGTTGATATTGGTCGGATCGTTCCAGCCGGGGACGTCCATGCTGTATGGGCTGTATTCATCGGAAAAGCCCCATTGCAGAGCGGTATAGTCCTCGTATGATACCCGATCCCGGAAGAGGGGATCGCCCTCGATGTCCTGCTCGCCGAAGCCGTTAAGGGAAAAGCAGACGTTCGGCTCGGCGCTTTCCACGTTGGGGAGCGCCGAGAGCATCGCGATAAGCTGCTCGGTCGTATAGACGTCGCTCACGACGTGCTTGATGACGTACGTTTCGGCGCTTCCGTCAAGTAAGGAGGCTCCGTTTGTGACGGGCGGAACGACTAACAGGTCTTCCGCCGTTGTCTGCGATGAAAGAAGGGCGGAAAATTCGTCCGGAGAGACCGATGACAGGGATGCCGTTCCCGTTTCCCGCATACAGATGATGACGTCGCCCGTATGGGAGGCGGTCTGCGCCGTTGTCGGTATCGTTATCAGCGCCGTGAGCACACAGAGTGCGCAAAGCAGGTGAACAAGTGATTTTTTCACGGAAAAGACTCCTTTTTTACATGATAATATTACAAGTACAGTATATCACAGATCGTCCGTGCCGTCAACGCCCATTCGGTCGCGTGCGAAGCGGGCATGGCGGCGGGCGTTCTTTTGCTTTTGAAGAACAGAAACATATTTTCCGCCCCGGTTCGGCTATGAGAGTTTTATCAGGAGATCAACCGAAAAGAAAATGTTATAGTATAAAAAGAAAAAACATGAAACATTTTGGTGGATTTTCCGTCTATATAGGTAAGACTTATTTTCGGGAGGAAATCGGAATGAAAAAGATCATATCAGCGGCACTTTGCCTTATACTTGTGCTCTCGTTTGTCGGCTGCGGAACAAGGTCGACCGGGGACCAGCCGTCTGTCACCGCAGTCGACCAACTTAACGATCCCGGCGAGCTTGACGTTTCTGAGGGGAATGCCGGAACTATCCGCGAAGACGTCTGTGAGTTGTATCTGGAAGTGTTAGAAGACTTATGGAATGTTGATCCCGGCTTGAATAGCGAAATATCTCAGATCGGTATCGATCTGTCCGAACTTTCTCACTTGACCGAAGCGGAAAAAGATTCTGTAATGAGCGAATTTGCATCAAAACATAATCTTCCGTACCTTGCAGGAACATGGGAAGAACTCTGCGAACAGGGTTTTATTGATAAGGAAAACCTATGCTGGAAAGAGGGGCTGTTCTTCTCAATAAAGACGAACGAAGATGCCGTATGGAATCTTCCTGCTATAAAAGAAGGGGATCCGGTTCCGGAACTCACGGCGTTTGACGCGCAAAAATGGCGCAGCGGACTGGGCGCTTATTTCTTTGGTCAGTGCAGTGCTCAAAAAAATGCCGACGGGAAATGGTCGTATACCGTGGGGCAGGAAGCTATTTCATAATCAAAAAAAGCAGCATACAGATACTCCCATGACCGTACATAAACAGAGAAAGAGGAACACACACGCGTTTCTCTTTTTTGTTTCTGCCCGATCTGTCCGCAAGCGGGAATTTGTCGGGACAGTATTGACTTTTTTTGAAAAAACAAGTATAATACCAGTCAAGGGAATGAAGTTCTCCCGAGGGAAACCTGAACTGCTTTCAAGCTGATGACTTCTGCAATGATTACACGCAGAGGTCGTCAGCCTTTTGCGTTAAGGAGGATTTTCATGTTATCTTCACTTGCACTTATTTTTCTTATCGGGCTCGCCATGGCGTTTATTTGTCGAAAAATACGTCTTCCGCGCATCATCGGAATGCTTGTCACCGGCATTGTGCTGGGGCCGTATGTCCTGGATTTCCTTGATCCGACAATTCTCGGCATTTCACCGGAACTGCGGCAGATAGCGTTGATTATCATTCTTGTCAAAGCAGGGCTTTCCCTTAATATTTCCGACCTGAAAAAAGTAGGCAGACCGGCAATCCTGATGTCTTTTTTGCCGGCACTGTTCGAAATCGGTGCGTTTGTTGCTTTTGCGCCGACACTGCTTCACCTTACCGTTCTTGAAGCGGCGATAATGGGGGCGGTGCTTGGTGCCGTATCTCCTGCGGTAGTAGTGCCGCGAATGGTATCACTCATGGAAGAGGGCTACGGCACGGACAAGCAGATTCCGCAGCTTATTCTTGCCGGCGCATCGCTCGATGATGTTTTCGTAATCGTCCTCTTTTCATCCTTTGTCGGCATGGCACAGGGCGGAACGGCAAAAATAACAGATTTTGCGAACATTCCCGTTTCCATCCTGCTCGGCATTTTTGCCGGAGCGGTATTCGGGTTTGTTCTTGCGTGGCTGTTTGAATTTGCTCATAAGAAGGGTGATTCCATAAGACAAAGTCTGAAAGTCATCATCACCCTCGGAACGGCGTTTTTACTGATGGCGATCGAAACATGGCTTGATGGCATCGTTTCTTTTTCGGGACTGCTTGCCGTAATGAGTATGGCTTGTACCGTTGCGATGCGGACGCGCAAAGAGGTATCATCCGACCTGTCGAAAAAATACGGACGGTTGTGGCTTGCAGCCGAAGTGATCCTGTTTGTTCTTGTCGGTGCGGCAGTGGATATCCGCTACACGATCAAGGCGGGTGTTATGTCACTTGTGATGATTCTGATTGCTCTCGGGTTCCGTTCGCTCGGTGTAATGCTCTGCCTGATCGGAACCAAGCTGAACGCAAAAGAAAAGCTTTACTGTGTCATCGCGTATCTGCCGAAAGCCACCGTTCAGGCGGCGATCGGTTCCGTGCCGTTGTCGCTCGGGCTTCCGTGCGGAAACATTGTCTTGTCGGTTGCGGTTTTGTCAATAATCATTACCGCTCCGCTCGGTGCGCTCGGTATGGATATGAGTTTTAAGAAACTTCTCAACAGATTCTGACAAGTCCGAATCAGTTTACTTCTTTTTCTTTCCCTTTGGTGCGGGCAGTTCTTCATACATCGCACGGAACAGTTCCGCTAAGAATTCTTTGCTGTCGGTATCATTGACCGACAGCATTTCCTTTGCCCCCTCATACGGCAATTCATACTTAGCGTCCGGCATAAGCCGGATCGCTGAGTTTACGGGCTTTACGAGAAATCTGTCATCGTAAATACCGCCGACAACTTTGCCGCGATAATAAATGACGTATTCTCCCATCATTGCCTTGTATGTGATTTTCTCCAACGCGGATAATTGCTCTATGATGAAATTCAAATATTCCCTACTTGAAGCCATTGTGCTTTCGCTCCTCTCTTTTGACCGGGGATTTTTTCCTGCCGGAAAAGATAATGAGTCACGTCCGATACGTTTTGCCGCCATCATTTAATTATCGATCGGAAGGCTCCGGCTGTTCCGCCACAAATACAAGTACGGATTGCTCTTTGATCGTTTTGATGTAGAGCGAGCCGGTACGGTGGGCAAAGACGTTGTAAAGAAACGCATCCTGCTTTTCTTTGCCGATGTCTTTCAACGTCACGATGACAAGGTTGTTTTCGCTGTCGACGCGGCTGCTTACGTAATTTCCGGCGTCGTTCGTTTCGTAGTAATTGACGATGATGTTCTGCACGTCCTCCGCCCGAAGCGTGACTTCGTCGGGCTTTTTTCCGTGACAGCCCGCGCAGAGCAGGAGGAACACACAGCCAAGAACGGCGATCGACACCTTTTTCATACGGGTCGCTCCTTTTCTTTCACGGTATATTCTGCCGTTTTTACCCGGTTTGGGCGTATTTCCGGCAGGGAAGGGTTCGCGGCGGCAGATGCGAAGATTTTTTATAAAGCGGGACGCTCACTCAATCAAAGTATATCGAAGAAGTCGCCGGATGACTCAATGGCGCGCTTGTGGTGGATGGCGGGGCGAACGCCGCCGGAGACCTGCGCAAGTTCTTCCTCCGTCAGCTCCGCAAGCTTCTTGTTCAGGGCTTCGACTTCCTCTTTCAGAGCGTTCAGTTCTTCTTTTGTCTTCATGTTATAATCCTCCCTTTGATTTACGGAACCTTTTTTACTATTGCAACTCCATTTTACAATCCGCGAAAAATTTTTTCAAACCGCGTATTGCGGATTGCTTCGGATAAGGTTTCTGTCGCCTTTTTCAAGTGGGTATAATTTTCTCAAACCCTCTTACAGAAACAACTACTAATGTATTCCCCGGGTGACACGGGCTATCTACCGGTATGCTTGCATCAGATGTATCAAACCAATTTTCTCCACATATTGGGCAACGTCTTTCGATTTCGTATAGCCAATCCGTCATGCCGCCCGTAACCTTTTCAAGTTCTTCGTCTTTTAGCATTTTCTTATCATCCATGGCTGTTACCTCTAATTTTCTCTACATTATTTAACAATTGCCGATGCTCCAAATATTCATCCGAGCGGTTTGTTAATAGCGGGATTGTCGGATGGAACATATCCGACAACATTCGAGGAAGTAATATCGCCGCCGGAGACCTGCGCAAGCTCTTCCTCCGTCAGCTCCGCAAGCTTCTTATTCAGGGTTTCGACCTCTTCTTTCAAGGCGTTTAATTCTTCTTTGGTTTTCATCGTGTATCGTCCTTTCAAAAAAATATCTGAGCGTTTGCCCGACCGTGATTTTACTTTATCAAGTGGTCTCCGGGAAGACCGCAGACGGGGATGTCGTGGTCGGGTGCTCCCTGATCGATCCAGCGGCCGCCGCCATATGCAGAGATTTCCCCACCGGAGATTTTTAGAACATTTTCGTCATATTCATTAGCGCCACCGGTAACCTGCGCAAGTTCTTCCTCCGTCAGCTCCGCAAGCTTCTTGTTCAGGGTTTCAACTTCCTCTTTGAGGGCGTTCAGTTCTTCTTTGGATTTCATAGGTTTTGCTCCTTTCAAATTTTGATTTCATTTTCTAATACGCAGCGGAACGAAAAATGTTACAGCTTCGGCAAGATTTTTTTCGGATTTTTTCCCTGCATATCTTTATACGAACGAAACGGAAAAAGGGCTACTGCTTTTTGAAATTTTTCAGATTTCCAAAAACTGTAATGCAAGGATAAAAAACTGTATATTCGTTATAAGCCGAACCCCGCCGATTTTCAACAGTCTGTTTGTGACTTTTTTCTGTTTGACAGTTGAGATATTATTAAAAAACGCTATATATTGTGTATTTCAAACGATAATATGCAATATATAGCGTTATTTATTCGGTTTTGAAATCCGTGATACCGTCTTTGCCAAAAGGAAAAAAACACACACCGTTTGCGGAAAATATACATTTGCACCGCAAGCACAGTATAACATATGTTTTCCGAAATTGCAACACAGGGTTTTTCGAAAAATCGGAGATTGATGAGGGTATCCGTTGTGACAGGGGGTGTTTGTGTTCAAAAAACGCTCTGCGATTTTTCGCAGAGCGACGGTGTCGGGAAGTGTGTCAATCGTCTCGGCTGTTTTTCTTTGACGTGTTAAGCGTGGAAATCAGAATTTTCTTGATTTCCAGACAGTCGTTTAACAGTGATTGACTTTCCGATTCGTTCAGATACTCGGATAAAGTCAAAAGCCTTAGCCAGTATTCGGTTTCCGCGGTTTCTTTTAAGGAGATTTGCAATTTTGATATAAAATCCGCTTTACTGATACCGTAAACGGCTTCATTGGCATTGGCCCCGATAGAGGTGGCGGAGCGGATGATCTGCTTGGATATAATGCTCTCATGCTTCTCTTTGATAAGATAATTGTGGAGCTTGACAATTCTGGCGGAAAATTTCAGAGTTTTGTCAAGAAGTGTGCTGCTTTGTGCCAAATGTCTCACCTCGAAAAAAAGATAACAGATAATAGATAAGAGATAACAGATAATAGTACAAAAGCGGCAAGAAGCACTATCTTTTCTCTATTCACTATTATCTGTTATCTCTTATCTTAGGCAAGCGTCAGCTTGCCGCTTTTGGCCCGTCTTGCGGGACTCGATTCTCGCGCTGCGGCGCTCGGTCAGTCGCGGCTCTGACGCGCCACCGGCGCGTCATTCACTACCGCTCCCCTTCGAGTCCCGCGATCCGCTGAATAAACATAATAAGAGAGGCGCTTTGCGCCTCTCTTATTATGTTTGGCCCGTCTTGCGGGACTCGAACCCACGACCCCCAGAATCGGAATCTGGTACTCTATCCAAACTGAGCTAAAGACGGATAGGATGCTTCATGCGTCAAACGGCGCATGAAGCATTTTCTCTATTGTAGCGGATTATCCGGCAGAGATAAACGCGCTCCTGTGAAGAAACTTGGTGAAATCTGTAAACAATTCCGCCGTTTATTCCTCGATGCGGATGGTGCTGATCTTCTGTTCCGCAAGCGGTCTGTCGCCCCGGTCGGTGGCAGTGCCGGCAATGGCGTCGAGCGTGTCAAAGCCGTCCGTCATCTTGCCGAATGCCGCGTATTCGCCGTCAAGATACGGCGCGTCGGCGTGCATGATGAAAAACTGGGAGCCTGCCGAGTTGGGCGAGGAAGAACGCGCCATGGAAATGACGCCGCGGGTGTGTTTAAGCGGATTCGGCACGCCGTTGGACGCAAATTCGCCCTTGATGGTGTGTCCGGGACCGCCGCAGCCGGTGCCGGTCGGGTCTCCGCCCTGGATCATAAAGCCGGCGATGACGCGGTGAAAGATCAGCCCGTCGTAAAAGCCGTCCTTGACGAGTTTCACAAAGTTGTCAACGGTGATGGGGGCGGCGGAAGCGTCGAGTTCCACGGTCATGGTTTTGCCGGTTGTCATGGTGATGATGGCTTTCATGGGTGTCTGTTCCTTTCGGTTTCGGTGATCGCAAACAGGATGGCAATCCTGTTTGCGATTGCAATCCTGTTTGCGGTTGTGGTTGCAATTGCGGGCTTATTCTTCGGACTGCTTGCTGTCAAGCGCCTTGTCGAGGGCGGCGAGCAGCGCTTCGTCTTCCGAAGTCAGTTCCTCGTCCTCTTCGTCCTCTTCGTCCTCGTCCACGTCTTCCCCGCGTTCGGCACGGCGGGCACGGACGGCTTCGGCAAGCAGTTCTTCGCTGTACTTGCCGGCGTTTGCCGCATACAGCGGATCGAATTCGCCGACCTCATCCTCTTCCACTTCGAGCGGAGCGCCGTTCGCGTCGGTCACTTCGATGTCCTTGTAGCAGGTCATGCCGGTGCCGGCGGGGATGAGCTTACCGATGATGACGTTCTCTTTCAAGCCGATCAGCGGGTCGATCTTGCCCTTGATAGCGGCTTCCGTGAGGACCTTGGTGGTCTCCTGGAAGGAGGCGGCGGACAGGAAGGATTCCGTCGAAAGGGAAGCCTTGGTGATACCGAACAGGACGGGCGAGCATTCCGCAAGTGCGATGCCGACCTCTCCCGCGTCGAGACGCGCCTGGATGGCGGCGTTCTTTTCTTCGAATTCCGTCACTTCCACAAGCGATCCGATGAGCATATCCGTGCTGCCCGAGTTTTCGATCTTGACCTTTCTCGTCATCTGGCGGGAAATGACCTCGATGTGCTTGTCGTTGATCTCAACGCCCTGCAAACGGTACACGCGTTGGACTTCCTTGATGATGTAGTCGTAGACGGCGTTGAGCCCGTTGATACGGACGATGTCGGCGGGGCAGATGTTGCCTTCGGTAAGGCTCTGGGCACGGGTGACGTAGTCACCGTCCTGTACCACCATACGGGTGCCGAACGGGATGATATACATTTTTTCTTCGCCGGTCGTTTCGTTGGTGAGCTTGACGTGGCGAGCCTTTTTGTCCTCGTCGATGGAGATCCGACCGTCAAAGTCGGCAACGACAGAGGTCTTTTTGGGGCGTCTTGCCTCGAAAATTTCCTCAACACGCGGCAGACCTTGTGTGATATCGCCGCCGGCGATACCGCCGGTATGGAAGGTACGCATGGTAAGCTGGGTACCCGGTTCACCGATGGACTGAGCGGCGATGATACCGACCGATTCACCGATGTTGACGGGAGTGCCGGACGCAAGGTCGGAGCCGTAGCAGTGTATGCAGGCGCCGTGCTTGGCGTGGCAGTTAAGCACCGAGCGGATGTGGACTTTTTCGATGCCGGCGGAAAGGATACTGTTGACCTGTGCTTCCGACAGCATTTCGTCGTCGCCGGCGATGATCTCGCCGGTCTTGGGATCGACGACCTCGCCGATGGTGTAGCGGCCGAGCAGACGGTCGGCAAGCGGCTCGATGATCTCGTTGTTGTCGCGGATGGTGCTGACCCACAGACCGACGGTGTCGTGGCAGTTTTCCTCGCGGATGATGACATCCTGCGCGACATCCACGAGACGTCTGGTCAGATAACCGGAGTCGGCGGTACGCAGAGCCGTGTCGGCAAGACCTTTACGGGCGCCGCGGGCGGCGATAAAGTATTCCAGGATGTTCAAGCCCTCACGGAAGTTTGCCTTGATAGGCAGTTCGATGGTCTTACCGGAGGTGGACGCCATCAGACCGCGCATACCGGCGAGCTGACGGATCTGCTTGATGGAACCGCGGGCACCGGAGTCCGCCATCATCTTGATCGGGTTGTACTCGTCGAGGTTTGCCTGCAAGGCGTTGGTAACGTCCTTGGTGGCGTCCTCCCAGATTTTGATGACGCGCTCACGGCGTTCTTCGTTGGAGAGAAGACCGCGTTTGTAGAGCTTGGAGATCATTTCCACCTGCTTTTCGCCTTCCGCGATGATGACTTTCTTCAGCGGCGGCACGGTCATATCGTAGACCGAGATGGAGATGGAGCCCCGTGTGGAGTATTTGTAGCCCATTTCCTTGATGTTGTCAAGGACTTCGGCGGTTTTGGTGATGCCGTGGTACTTGATGCAGCGGTCGACGATCTGACCGAGCTCATCCTTGGTGACGACAAAGTTGATTTCCAGATCCAGCGCATTGCTTTCATCGCGTTCGATGAAATGCAGGTCCTGCGGGATGGGGTTGTTGAAGATGAGACGGCCGAGCGTAGCATCGACGACAGCCGATTTTTCCGTGCCGTCTTCCAACGTCACGGTGCGGCGTACGCGGATGGGTGCGTGCAGACCGAGTTCTCCGACCGCATAGGCCATCATGGCTTCGTCAAAGTCGCGGAAGACCTTGCCTTCACCCGGCTCGCCGGATTTCTGGAGCGTCAGATAGTATGAGCCGAGCACCATATCCTGCGACGGGACGGTCACGGCGTGACCGTTGACCGGCTTCAACAGGTTGTTGGCGGACAGCATGAGGAAGCGGGCTTCTGCCTGCGCCTCTGCGGAAAGCGGAACGTGCACCGGCATCTGGTCGCCGTCGAAGTCGGCGTTGAATGCCGTACAGACGAGCGGATGCAGACGGATGGCGCGTCCTTCCACGAGGATCGGCTCAAACGCCTGAATGGACAGACGGTGAAGCGTCGGCGCACGGTTGAGCAGCACCGGATGATCCTTGATGACGTGTTCGAGCGCGTCCCAAACCTCGGGGCTGACGCGTTCGACCTTCTTCTTGGCATCCTTGATGTTGGAGGCCTTGCCGGTTTCGACGAGGCGCTTCATCACGAAGGGCTTGAACAGTTCGAGCGCCATTTCCTTCGGCAGACCGCACTGGTAGATTTTGAGGTCCGGACCGACGACGATAACCGAACGGCCGGAATAGTCGACACGTTTGCCGAGTAAGTTCTGACGGAAGCGTCCCTGCTTGCCGCGGAGCATTTCGGACAGCGATTTGAGCGGGCGGTTGTTGGGACCGGTGACCGGTCTGCCGCGGCGGCCGTTATCGATGAGGGCGTCAACGGCTTCCTGCAACATCCGCTTTTCGTTGCGGATGATGATTTCCGGCGCTTCCAGCTCTTCCATCTTCTTTAAGCGGTTGTTGCGGTTGATGACGCGGCGGTAGAGGTCGTTTAAGTCGCTTGTCGCGAAACGGCCGCCGTCGAGCTGTACCATCGGACGGATGTCCGGCGGAATGACCGGGATCACATCGAGGATCATCCATTCCGGTTTGTTTTTGGAGAGGCGGAAGGCTTCCACCACTTCCAGACGCTTGATGAGGCGTACTTTCTTCTGTCCGACAGCCGTTTCCAGCTCGGTTTTCAGCTCTTCCGCCAGTTTTTCGCAGTCGATCTCCTGCAACAGTTCCTTGATGGCTTCGGCACCCATGCCGACGCGGAACTCGTCGCCGTAGTATTCGCGCTTCTGTGCGTATTCCTGTTCGGTGAGCAGCTGCATCTTTTCAAGACCGGTCGCTTCACCCGGATCGATGACGATATACTGTGCGAAATATAAGACCTTTTCGAGCAATCTCGGCGACACGTCGAGCAATAAGCCCATGCGCGACGGGATAGCGCGGAAGTACCAGATGTGGGAGACGGGGCAGGCGAGCTCGATGTGTCCCATACGTTCGCGTCTGACCTTGTTGGTGGTGATCTCCACGTGGCACTTTTCGCAGACTTTTCCCTTGTAGCGCACTCTCTTGTATTTGCCGCAATGGCATTCCCAGTCCTTCTGCGGTCCGAAGATGCGTTCGCAGTACAGACCGTCCTTTTCCGGTTTCAGGGTGCGGTAATTGATGGTTTCCGGTTTTTTGACCTCGCCGTGAGACCATGAACGGATCATATCGGGGGAGGCAAGACCGATTTTGATGGCAGCAAATTCATTGCGATCGTTTTGTATCATAATTCCTTGTACACGGCTCCTTTATCAAATTTGTCGGCGCTCACAGGTCGCTCTCGGCGTCCGCATCTTCTGCGAACAGCTCGTCGTCCGTGAAATCGCCCTCGTCCTCGTCCTCGTCTTCCTCGGACTCGCCGTTTTCGTCATCTATGACAAAATCGTCAAGGTTGGTCACGACGTTCTCGCCGATGTCCTCGGCGGAAAAGTCGCGCATTCCCTCTACTTCTTCTTCGCTGCTTTCTTTGAGGGAGATCTCGTTGCCGTCTTTGTCGAGTACGCGGATGTCAAGTGCAAGCGACTGCAATTCGCGTACCATGACCTTAAAGGATTCCGGAACGCCCGGATTGGGGATGTTCTGCCCCTTGACGATGGCTTCGTATGCCTTGACACGTCCCACCACGTCATCCGACTTGACCGTCAGGATTTCTTGCAGCGTGTAGGCGGCGCCGTAGGCTTCGAGCGCCCACACTTCCATTTCGCCGAAACGCTGTCCGCCGAACTGCGCTTTACCGCCGAGCGGCTGCTGCGTGACGAGGGAGTAGGGACCCGTCGAACGGGCATGAATTTTATCATCGACAAGGTGATGCAGTTTGAGGTAATACATGATACCCACGGTGACGGGGTTGTCGAACGGCTCGCCGGTACGGCCGTCGTACAGGATGGTCTTGCCGTCCTCACGAAGCCCTGCCTTTTTGAGGCAGTCCGCGATGTCCTGTTCGTTGGCGCCGTCAAAGACAGGCGTCATGATCTTCCAGCCGAGCTTCTTTGCGGCGATGCCGAGGTGCACTTCCAGCACCTGTCCGATATTCATACGGGACGGCACGCCGAGGGGATTAAGCACGATGTCAAGCGGAGTACCGTCGGGTAAGAACGGCATATCCTCCGGCGGCAGGATGCGCGAAACGACACCCTTGTTGCCGTGACGGCCTGCCATTTTATCGCCGACCGAGATTTTTCTCTTCTGGGCGATGTAAACGCGCACGACGCGGTTGACGCCGGGCGGCAGTTCGTCGGCATTTTCACGCGAGAATTCGCGCACGTCCACGACGATACCGCTTTCTCCGTGCGGCAGACGAAGCGACGTATCGCGGACTTCTCTTGCCTTTTCGCCGAAGATGGCGCGTAACAGCCGTTCTTCCGCCGTCAGCTCCGTTTCGCCCTTGGGCGTTACTTTACCGACCAAGATGTCGCCGGCGTGAACTTCCGCACCGATGCTGATGACACCGTTCGGCGTCAGATATTTGAGCGCGTCTTCACCGACGTTCGGAATGTCGCGGGTGATCTCTTCCGGACCGAGCTTGGTGTCGCGTGCTTCGTGCGAGTATTCTTCGATGTGGATGGACGTGTAGACGTCATCGCGGACAAGACGCTCGTTTAACAGGACGGCATCCTCGTAGTTGTAGCCTTCCCACGTCATGAAGCCGATGAGGGCGTTCTTGCCGAGCGAAACTTCGCCGTTGGAGGTGGCGGGACCGTCGGCAATGACCTGACCGGCGGTGACGCGGTCACCCTTGAAAACGATGGGGCGCTGGTTGACGCAGGTACCCTGGTTGGAGCGCTTGAACTTGATGAGATGATAGGTGGTCTTGTTGCCGTCGTCCTCGCGGATTTCGATAACGTCGCCGCTGGCGGCTTCGACGACGCCGTCCTTTTTGGCGCCGACCACGACGCCCGAGTCAACGGCGGCCTTGTATTCCATACCGGTGCCGACGATGGGGCTTTCGGTCATCATGAGCGGCACGGCCTGCTTCTGCATGTTGGAGCCCATGAGGGCACGGGAGTTGTCGTCGTTTTCCAGGAACGGGATCATGGCAGTCGCGACCGAGACGACCATCTTCGGCGACACATCCATGTAATCGACGCGTTCTTTTTCGACTTCCGTGATCTCCTCGCGGATACGCACCTGAACGCGGTTGTTGCGGAAGGTGCCGTCCTCGTTGAGCGGCTCGTTTGCCTGTGCGACGACGTATTCGTCTTCCATATCCGCCGTCATGTAGACGACTTCGTCGGTGACGACGCCGGTCTCCTTGTCCACCTTGCGGTAGGGCGCCTCGATGAAGCCGAACTTGTTGATCTTGGCGTAGGTCGAAAGGTACGAGATCAGACCGATGTTAGGACCTTCCGGCGTTTCGATCGGGCACATTCTGCCGTAATGCGTGTAGTGGACGTCTCGGACTTCAAAGGAAGCTCTGTCACGCGACAGACCGCCCGGACCGAGAGCCGAAAGACGTCTCTTGTGCGTCAGCTCGGCGAGCGGGTTTGCCTGATCCATGAACTGCGAAAGCGGCGAAGAACCGAAGAACTCCTTGATGGCGGAAACGATGGGACGGATGTTGATGATGTTCTGCGGCGTCAGGTTTTCGGTGTCCTGCATGGTCATGCGCTCTTTGACGATCTTTTCCATGCGGGTGAAGCCGATGCGCATCTGATTTTGCAGTAATTCACCGACAGAGCGCAGACGGCGGTTGCCGAGGTGGTCGATATCGTCGATGTTGCCGGAGCCGGACGATAAGCAGAGCATATAGTTGACCGACGCGAAAATATCGTCGTAGGTGATGTGCTTGGGGATAAGCTCGGAAGCTCTCTCACGGAAAGCGGCGAGGAATGCTTCCTCGTCCGACGTCTGTTCGAGGATCTCTTTGAGTACGTCGACGTGGACGCGCTCGGAAATGTGCAGGCTTTCGAGGTTGTAGCTTTCCGGTACGACGCCGAGCTTCGAGATGTCCGCCATCTTGTTGGAGAACACCTTGAAGACGGTGGGATGATCGACGTCCTGCGTGTAGAGGGAAACGGCATAGCAGCCCGAATCCTCGATCTTGCAGGCGAGCTCCTTGGTAAGCAGAGTGCCTTCCTCGACCACGATCTCGCCGGTAAAGGGATTGACGGCGGGAGACGCGAGCTTGAAGCCCGTGATGCGGCGGGAGAGGGAAAGCTTCTTATTGAATTTATAGCGTCCGACAGCCGAGATGTCGTAGCGCTTGGCATCGAAAAAGAGGTTGTTGAGGAGCGTCTGTGCCGATTCCACGATGGCGGGATCGCCCGGACGCAGTTTCTTGTAGATTTCTTTGAGCGCTTCCTCCTGCGGGGTGGTACCGTTTTTCTGCGCTTCCGATTCCATCATGTCCTTGGAAAGCGTGGAACGCAGGCACTCGTTGTCGCCGAATAAGTCGATGAGGTCGCGGTTGGTGGACAGACCGAGCGCGCGAAGCAGCACCGTCACGGGCAGCTTGCGGTTCTTGTCGATACGGACGTAGAAAATGTCGTTGGCGTCGGTCTCGTATTCCAGCCATGCGCCGCGATACGGGATGACGGTCGCCGCGTACAGTTTCTTGCCGCTCTTGTCGTCGGTCGATTCGTAATAGATACCGGGCGAACGGACGATCTGCGAAACGACGACACGTTCCGCACCGTTGATGACGAAGGTACCCTGTTCGGTCATGAGGGGAAAATCGCCCATGAACACTTCGGATTCCTGCACGTCACCCGTTTCTTTGTTGGAAAGACGTACCGTCACACGCAGATGAGCCGCGTAGTTGACGTCGCGCTCCTTACACTCTTCCACCGGGTACTTGGGCGTTTTGTCGAGGGTGAAATCGACAAAGTCGATGTACAGGTTTCCCGTGTAGTCGACGAGCGGGGACACGTCTTCGAGGACTTCTTTGAGTCCTTCTTCCAGAAACCATTCGTAGGATTTTTTCTGCACCTCGATAAGGTTTGGCATTTCGAGCTTTTCGTTGATCTTGGAAAAGCTGTAACGGATGTTATTGCCGAGCTTGCAAGGTTTTACCATGGTTTGCTATCACTCCATTCGTTTCTCGGTCGGTTTTTCGGGTGACAAGCTCCCTTCCCCTAAAAAGGGCGCTAACCACTCGATTATAATGCAGTATATAAATATAGCACACAGACGGGGGCTTGTCAAGCGATTTTTCGGAAAAAGCAGGCTGTTTTTCCAAAAACCGCCGATTTTTCGTAGATTTTACACCTCGTCTGCAAAAAAGTTGCCAATAATTCAGCGGTTTTTTTCAAAAAGTTTACATTTTTAACTTTTTCTTCGGCAAAGATCCGGCGTTTCCGTATAATTCCGTAAAATCTGCGCATATTGATACCAAACGGAAAAGAAAGGAATGAGCGTATATGACGAATATAAAAAGAAGGAAAGGAATCCGTTTATCCGCTGTGCTGACGGCGATTCTGTTCGCGGTATTTTCCGGTGTTTTCCCGGTGAACGCGGCACGCGGCGATTTGGAGGCCATCACGGCGGGGCTTGAACTGGAGCTTTCCGGGACGTCGGCGTATCTTGCCGAGGCGTCCACGGGGCAGATGTTATACGAGAGAAACGCCGACGAAAAGGCGGAGCCGGCGTCGGTGACAAAGATCATGTCGCTGTTGCTCATCTGCGAAGCCGTCGATGCGGGACAGCTTGCTCTCGACGACGTGGTGACGGGCTCGGAAAAAGCCGCCTCGATGGGCGGTTCGCAGATATGGCTGGAAGTGGGCGAACAGCTCACCGTCGACGAAATGATCAAGGCTATCACGGTGGTGTCGGCGAACGACTGCACGGTCGCTATGGCGGAGCATCTGGCAGGCAGTGAGGAAGCCTTCGTTTCGCGCATGAACAAAAAAGCGGCGGAGCTCGGCATGAAAAACACGCATTTTGTCAACTGTACCGGACTTCCGGCGGAGGATCACTATTCCACGGCACGCGATATCGCCGTCATGACGTGCG
>JAZRVE010000045.1:0-17842 GCA_045598975.1 Eubacteriales bacterium | reverse complement strand
TCGGCGCCCATAGCGATCTGAGCGACGTAGACGTAGCCGTAAGACATGGCGATCTCGGCGAGGTTCTTCTTGCCGATCGCATTGCCGCCTGCGGCAAACTGTGCGACCTGACCGATGTTGGAGGCTTTGGATGCCTGTCCGCCGGTGTTGGAGTAAACTTCGGTATCGAAGACCATGATGTTGACGTCTTCGCCGGAAGCGATAACGTGGTCAAGACCGCCGAAGCCGATATCGTATGCCCAACCGTCGCCGCCGAAGATCCAGATGGACTTCTTGGAGAGGTACTGCTTTTCGGCGAGAACGGCTTTTGCCGTCGGGCAGCCGGCCTTTTCGGCCTTTTCGAGCTCGACGATGAGAGCCTTGGTAGCGCCTTCGTTTGCCTTGCCGTCGTTCTTGGTGTCGAGGTAGGTCTGAGCAGCAGCCTTGAATTCAGCCGAGGACTTGTCGGAAGCCATCATTTCCTCGATCTTGCCGATGAGGCGTTCGCGGATGGCTTTCTGACCGAGCTCGATACCGAGACCGTGCTCGGCGTTGTCTTCAAACAGGGAGTTAGCCCAAGCCGGACCTCTGCCGCTGTCGCGGTTGACGGTGTACGGCGTTGCCGGAGCGGAGCCGCCCCAGATGGACGAACAGCCGGTCGCGTTGGAGATGTACATTCTTTCGCCGAAGAGCTGGGTGATGAGGCGTGCATACGAGGTCTCGGCGCAGCCTGCGCAGCTTCCGGAGAATTCAAGCAGCGGCTGGTTGAACTGGCTGCCCTTGATGGAGGTTTCGGCGAACGGCGTTTCCTTCTTGGTGACGTTGGCAACGCAGTAGTCGAAGACTTCCTGCTCGGCGCTCTGTGTTTCCTGCGGAACCATTTTGAGAGCTCTCTTTTCGGGCTTGGTCGGGCAGACGCCGACGCAGACGCCGCATCCCATACAGTCGAGCGGCGAGATGGTCATGGTGAACTTGTAGCCCTCGCAGCCCTTGCCGATCATCTTGGCGGTGTACTTGGTCTGCGCGGGTGCCTTTGCGGCCTCGTCTGCGTCCAGAACGAACGGACGGATGGTCGCATGCGGGCAGACGTACGCACACTGGTTACACTGGATGCAGTTTTCGGGATCCCATTCGGGAACGTCAACGGCAACGCCTCTCTTTTCATAAGCGGCAGCGCCCTGCGGATAGGTACCGTCCGGGCAGTCCGCAAAGGCGGAAACCGGCAGAGAATCGCCCTGCATAGCGGCGACCGGCATGACGACGTCCTTGACGAACTTGACGAGCTCCGGACGCTTGCCTTCGATGACCTTGTTGTCGGCGGGAACGTCGATGGTCTTCCAGGAAGCCGGTACGTCGATCTTGACGAGTGCTTCCACGCCGGCGTCGATCGCCTTGTAGTTCATTTCGACAACGGCTTCGCCCTTTTTGAGGTAGGACTTCTTCGCCATGTACTTCATGTAGTCAACGGCTTCCGCGATGGGCATGATGTTGGCGAGAGCGAAGAAGGCGGATTGCAGGATGGTGTTGGTGCGCTTGCCCATACCGATCTCTCTTGCCTTGTCGATGGCGTTGACGGTGTAGAATTCGATGTTGTTCTCGGCGATGTACTTCTTGACGCGGGCAGGGAGGTGAGTTTCCACTTCCTCGGGCGTCCACTGGCAGTTGAGTAAGAACTTGCCGCCGGGCTTGACGTCGTTGACGATCTTGTAGTCCTTGAGGATGTAGGACGGGTTGTGGCAGGCAACGAAGTCAGCCTTGGTGATGTAGTAGGAAGATTTGATGGGCTTGTCGCCGAAACGCAGATGCGAGATGGTGACGCCGCCGGTCTTCTTGGAGTCGTACTGGAAGTACGCCTGAATGAACTTGTCGGTGTGGTCGCCGATGATCTTGATGGAGTTCTTGTTGGCACCGACGGTACCGTCGCCGCCGAGCCCCCAGAACTTGCAGCTGATGGTGCCTGCGGGGGCGGTGTCGGGAGCGGGCTTCTCTTCAAGGGAGTGATGCGTCACGTCATCGACGATGCCGATGGTGAAGTTAGCCTTGGGGGAAGCGGCTTTGAGGTTTTCGAAGGTAGCAAAGACGGAAGCCGGAGGCGTGTCCTTGGAGCCGAGGCCGTAGCGGCCGCCGACGACCTTGATGTCGGAGCGTCCGGTCACAGCGAGAGCGGCGACAACGTCGAGGTAAAGCGGTTCGCCGAGCGAGCCGGGTTCCTTGGTGCGGTCGAGGACAGCGATCTTCTTGACGGTCTTGGGAAGAGCTTCGGAGAGCTTTTCCGCAACAAACGGACGGTAGAGACGGACTTTGACGAGACCGACCTTTTCGCCCTGTGCAAGGAGATAGTCGATAACTTCTTCGGCGACGTCGCAGATGGAGCCCATAGCGACGATGACGCGCTCGGCGTCGGGTGCGCCGTAGTAGTTGAAGAGCTTGTAGTCGGTGCCGATCTTGGCGTTGACCTTGTTCATGTAGTCTTCCACGATAGCGGGCAGTGCTTCATAGTACTTGTTGCCGGCTTCTCTGTGCTGGAAGAAGATGTCGCCGTTTTCGGCGGAACCGCGCAGGATCGGGGTTTCCGGGTTGAGGGCGCGGCCGCGGAAAGCGTTGACGGCGTCCATATCGACCATTTCAGCGAGGTCGTTGTAGTCCCAGACTTCGATCTTCTGGATCTCGTGAGAGGTGCGGAAGCCGTCGAAGAAGTTGATGAACGGCACTCTGCCCTTGATGGTGGAGAGGTGTGCGACAGCGCCGAGGTCCATGACTTCCTGCGGGTTGGATTCGGCGAGCATAGCATAGCCGGTCTGACGGCAGGCATAGACGTCGGAGTGGTCGCCGAAGATGTTGAGCGCGTGGGAAGCGACGCAGCGAGCCGAAACGTGGATAACGTTCGGAAGGAGCTCACCGGCGATCTTGTACATGTTCGGGATCATGAGGAGAAGACCCTGGGAAGCGGTGTAGGTGGTGGTGAGGGCACCGGCGGCAAGAGAGCCGTGAACGGTACCGGCGGCACCGGCCTCAGACTGCATTTCCATGACTTTGACCTTTTCACCGAAAATGTTGCGGGCGGGTTCACCCATGACGTTTTTGTCGGTAGCCGACCAGGCGTCGGTCAGTTCCGCCATAACGCTGGACGGGGTGATGGGGTAAATTGCGGCAACTTCCGTGAAAGCGTACGAGACGTGCGCCGCGGCGGTGTTGCCGTCCATCGAGAGTTTCTTTCTTGTGGACATGGTAATTTCCTCCTATATGTTATTATGATTTTTCATCATTCAGCCTATTATATCACTTTGTTCGATAAATGTAAAGAACTTTTTTTGTAAAAGTTTATGGAATTTTCACGTTTTTCAGGAGAAAAAGAAAAAAAGCGGTGTGATCTTATGATCACACCGCTTTTGGGTAACGTTAATCAGTCTTCGAAGAGGTAGGAAGCGTCAATATCGGTATCGTTGCCGGAGGTAGACGGAACGAGAGCGATGATGGCGTCGATGTATTCCTGGTTGTCTTCGTAAGCTGCGCCGCCTGCTTCCTTGATAGCGGAAGCAACTTCATACGGAGAGGTCTTGACGGTATCGCCGTAGAAGTAGTTGTTTTCATAGATTGCGTACGGACGAACAGCGACGGTAGCGGTAACAGCTTCCTTGGTCATCGGAACACCGGTGAGGACAGCGGTAACGATCGTTCTGTTGTCTGCAACGTCATAGAAGATGTCGATGCCGGTGGTGTTGAATGCAACACCCTTGACAGCCTTGCCTTCGTCGAGAAGAGCCTTGTTGACTTCGTAGCCTGCGGGAAGAGCAGCCTTAGCGGATTCAACGGCGAGGAGGTAACCGTATTCGGAAGCAAGCGTTTTGAGGGAGGTGAGGAAGGAGCCCTTGAAGCGAACACCGGTCATGGTGTCGTCAGCGCGGACGGAGAACTCGTCGGTCATAACGAATGCGTTGGACGGGAACTTGGGAGCTTCCGGAGCGACGTCCTGAGTCGGAACGATGTCAACGGTGGTACCGGTTGCTTCGAAGTTGTAGACGTAGTTGATTTCGTCGCTGTCGCCGAGGTAGGTGCTTTCGATCACGAAATCGCCTGCTGCGAGGGAAGCCTTGTTGTTGGTGCCCTTGAAGAGGAAGTAGATGCTGCCGATAGTAAAGCCTTCGGAGTAATCAAATTCATCCATCGTGTAGAGGGTGAACTCAAGGGTGGACTTGGTACCGGTCGTCTGGAGGGACGGGGACTGCAGAATATAGGAACCGGCGCGTCTGTCATAATACGGATCAATGCAGTATCCCGCGTCTTGGGCATCGAGAGCAATGTACTCAAAACAGTCGGCAATGGTCATCTTCTCGTTGTTGAAGGTGATCTTGACGTAGCAGGTCTGGATCTTCTTGGGGGAGGTCACAACGAGGTCTGCCGTGAAAAGACCGGTTGCTTCTCCGGACTTGTCGGCATAGGTGATAGCGAGGTT
This sequence comes from Eubacteriales bacterium, assembly GCA_045598975.1. GTDB lineage: Bacteria > Bacillota > Clostridia > Oscillospirales > CAG-382 > UMGS882. Next base: position 13,410 of record JAZRVE010000045.1, on the reverse strand, counting down.
GGTTTCACCTGCTGCGAGTGCCGCGACAGCAAGAACTGCCATGAGCATTACGACAGCAAGGACGAGAGAAATTTTCTTTTTCATGATGTGTGATCCTTTCTGTGTTTTGTTGCAAAATTTATATTATTTTATTTTTGTCTGGACAAGATAAACTGAAACTTTCACAGAGTCGTCGGCGTTTCACGTTCCCGTGATCGTCAAAGCTCCGGATCATCAATTGACAGGGATGACAGGGACGGCATGACCACCGCCACCGCCGCTACCGCCGCCGCTACTACGGTGTGCCGGTCTTCCCGCAATTCTGTTGACAAAGGGCCAACCGTTGTCAATGTCACCGAAGGAAATAACGTGGCTTTCCATACCGTAGTGGGAGAGCAGAATGTTGAGATCCTGAACGTTGACGGTCGAGTCGCCGTTGATGTTGGACGGGGTAGCGGTGGTGGCACCCGTCATGCCATAGTTGGAAAGCAGGCTGTTAAGGTCCTGAACGTTGATCTTGCCGTTTTCATCGGTATCGCCGCCGTAGAGGACACAGTCAACTGTGTCGGCTTCGGAAACGACGAATTCGTTGACGGTAACGGAAAGCGAGTACTTCTTTGTCGCCTTGAAGGTGTAGGTGCCGGCGGGAACACTGATGGTGTAGACGCCGTTCACCGTGTCGACGGAGTAGGTGTTGCCGCTTCCGATAAAGGATACGGTCGATTCGACTGCCGAACTGGAGGTGATGGTACCGGTGATTTCAAAGCCGGCGGACTTGTTGACGTAGCCGAGCAGAATAGCGGCGTTGAGGTCGCTTCCGCCGAGGTAGATGGAAGCTTCGGTTCCGTCAACCTTGAGGAGAATGTCGGAAAACGTTACTTTTCCGTCTGCACCGGCCGTCTTCTGGTCGATGAACTGAATGGAGTCTTCCGTAATGGAGGGAGCCGTGCCGACTTCGGAGATGCCCTTGACGGCAACGATAGCGTAGTAAGCGCCTGCGGTGCCTTCGTAGGTCACATCGAAACTGCCGTCCTTTGCCACTTCAAAATCCACCGGAGCAGCAGCTGCCGCGGAAAGAGCAAGAAGAGCAACGGCGAGAACCATTACGAGTGCGAGAGAGAGTTTTTTCATGCTGATTCATCCTTTCGTGCATGAGATATATTTTTATTATTTTTTTACCTTATTAAAGTCTGCCGTGATGCCGTTCATAAGAACATACGGAAAAACGGCATGAACACGTACTGCATGGCGTCAAGCGCCTCTTTTTCAGCCTGTCTGTCGGCGTCCCATTCCACAAGACTGTCGTACACCACGACGTAAGAGCCGCCGTGATAGTACCGTGTTCCCAGTACCTGCGTGAGCACGTCCTCCGTGACCATGGTGCGATCGCGCACAAGCTCGATGCCGCCTTGAAGCGAGCCGCCCGTGCTTTCCGCCGTCCCGCTTTCGGGATTTATGACCGTCACACGTCCGTCACGGGAAATGACGGAGGCTTTGCCGGCCGCATCATCCCATGCCACCGTTGCACCGAGCGATTCGGCGACAAAGCGCAGGGGATAATAGAAGGTGTCGTCGCGGATATACGGAACGACCTCGTGGTCGTCGGGGTCGATGGCTTTGAGGGCACCGTCCACTGCCGAAGCGTAGTCGCCGGGAACGAGATAAACCGTTCCGGCAAGGCGATCTTCCTTGGTGAACACGGCAGGGTTGATGTCCGAATCGAAGTAAGCGGCGGTTTCGCCCTCGAACAGGACGTCCCCGTAGGTAATGCGGATGCCGCTGACGTGCGATTTTTCAAGGGTGCTCGTAACGATGGCGCCCTCGGGGAAGATCTCGCTGTACGGACCGTCGTCGTGCGCTGTTGCTATGGCGAGCCCGAAATCGGCGTCGCTCACCTTGCGGAAGGTGAAGCGGTAGAGCGGGGATTTCTCCTCGAACCGGATCATCCGGTCGTGGATGTTTTCGCCGCTCGCGCCGGGAGACGCGAAGCCCGCAAACAGTACGATGTGCTTTTCGGTGTCGAGCTGTTCGCCGACCGAGCCGAGCCCGTTGTAGGGGAACGCCTCCGCAAATTCGTCGAAGGACGAAGCCGGCTGTGCGTTTTCGGTGTTGACCGGAACGAGAGCGTCCGGATTGTAGCGAAGACCGATCTGATAAACGAGAAATTCCAGATGTTCCGCACTGACGTCAACGGTAACGAGACCGTTTTGGTCGGGAGAGGAAGCCTCGATATATATCATGGCGCCGTCCGCCGGTGTTTCCGCACAAGCGGCTGACAGGGAGGCGAGGACGATGAGGACGGATAAACAGACCGCAAATAAGGTAAATTTGCGGATATTAACCATATTACACCTCCAAAAGGGGACAGATATCCCCAAATTTTTTCACACAATCATAATATCATAACTTCTCAAAAAAGTCAACGGGTTTCCGCATTTTTTACATTTTTCACAAATTTTTATCCGTTCTTTGGCTATTTTAACAAAAAACGAAAACAGACCTTTTTCGTGCCTCTTGACAACCGGCGCGGCAGCGCTTATAATAAACATAGTAAATATGAAGAATCGCGGCGGAAAGGCGGGACGATCTTTGAAGGAAGCGTGGAAAAAGTACGGCAAATACGTATTGCTCTGTTTTATTCTGTATCTGTTGATCCATTATTGGAGCACGGCGGAAAGAGCGATCCTTTTGCTGCTGACGGCGATCGCACCGCTTGCGGCGGGTGCCGTTATCGCTTACATCGTCAATATTCCCATGGCGTTTTTGGAAAAACTGCTGTTCGGCAGGACGAAAAGAAAAGTGTGGCAGGTCGTAAAGCGCCCGGTCTGTCTGCTGTTGTCCTTTGTCCTCGTCATCGGCGTCGTCGTGCTCATCTGCGAGTTGATCGTGCCGAAACTCGTGTTCTGTATCAACCTGCTGATCCAGAAACTGCCGCCGGTGCTTGCCGAATTTTACCGGTCTCTCGACGAGCAGTTCGCCCTTTCCGATTTCTTTACCAACAACGTGCGCACCGGCTTCGGGGACATCAATGACTGGCGCGATCTCGTGGAAAAGGCCGTCAATGTTGTCATCAACGGCTTCGGCGGCGTGATGGGCTCGGTCTTTACGGTCATTTCGGCTGTGTTTTCCGCTGTTTTTTCACTGTTCGTCGCCGTGGCGTTTTCGGTGTATCTGCTGCTCGACAAAGAAAAACTGGCGGGCAATTTCCGCCGCGTAGCGGAGGCGTTTGTCCCGGAAAAGCGCAGAACGTCTTCGCTGCGGGTGATCCGGCTGTTTGACGATAACTTTCATCGGTTCATCGTCGGGCAGTGTACCGAGGCGGTGGTGCTCGGCGTGCTGTGCTTCATCGGCATGTCCGTGTTCCGTTTTCCGCTTGCTTCCATGATCTCGGCGCTCGTCGGCTTCACGGCGCTCGTGCCGATCGCCGGCGCCTATATCGGAGCCGGCGTCGGGGCGTTCCTCATTTTCACGGAGGCATCGTTCTTAAAAGCCGTCTTTTTCCTTATCTTTATATTGGTTTTACAGCAGCTCGAAAACAATCTCATTTATCCCAAAGTGGTCGGCGCGTCCATCGGTTTGCCGGGTATCTGGGTGCTTGCCGCCATCACCATCGGCGGTGCGCTGGACGGGGTTGTCGGTATGCTCATCAGCGTGCCGCTTGCCTCGTCGCTGTATAAGATGCTACGGGAAAATACGCTGAAACGTACCGGCAGCGTGCCGCTTCCCCCAAACCGCGAGCAGGACGCGTAAAAAATTCTAACAAAATAAACCCGTGACCGAGTCATGCCCGCCGAAACACGGCGGGCATGATTTTTTAATGGTCTTTTTTGCATAATCGGAAACCTCCCCTCATATAGTGAAGCAGGATAACCGGAAATGCAGAAAGGATCGGATATAAGCATGACACAGACAACACTGTATAACGACATCGCCAGACGGTCGGGCGGCGCGATCTATATCGGAGTGGTCGGACCGGTTCGCACCGGAAAATCGACCTTCATCAAACGGTTCATGGATACGCTCGTACTTCCCAATATGGCGGACGATTACGCCAAAGAACGTGCCAACGATGAACTGCCGCAGTCGGCGGCGGGCAGAACGGTCATGACGACCGAGCCGAAATTCATCCCCAATGAAGCCGTGGAACTGCGCCTTGACGGCAAGGCGTCGTTCCGGGTGAAAATGATCGACTGCGTCGGGTACGTGGTGCCGGGTGCCATGGGACTTACCGAAAACGAAGAGCCCCGCATGGTCATGACGCCGTGGTCGGAGGAGCCGATGCCGTTTGAACGTGCCGCCGAAACGGGGACACGCAAGGTCATAAAGGAACATTCCACCATCGGCATTCTCGTCACGACCGACGGCACCATCGGCGAACTGCCGCGGGAGAACTACACGGCGGCGGAGGAACGGGTGGTCGCCGAGCTGAAAGAGCAGAATAAGCCGTTCGTCATCGTGCTCAATTCGGCGGAGCCGTCAAACGAGAAGAGCATAGAACTTGCCGTGTCGCTCGAAGATAAATACGGCGTGCCGGTGGCACTTGTGAGCTGTATGGCGCTGGATGAGCAGGATATCCGCAAAATATTAGAACTCGTGCTGTGGGAATTTCCCATCAAGGAACTGCGCTTTGACGTGCCGGGCTGGCTCGGCACACTGGAAGACGGGCATCCGCTCAAAAAGGGACTGCTCGATGAGATCACGGCACGGGCAAAGAGTATCCGTAAGGTCGGCGAGGTGCGCCGCGCCTTTTCGGACATCACGGAAGACGAATACCACACGGAGATATCGCTTGCGGAAATGGACCTCGCGACGGGAAGCGCCCTGCTCGGCATCCGTGTGCCGGAGGATACGTTTTACCGCATTATCGGGGATAAGACCGGGTTTGCCGTTACGGGAGAGGAGTCGCTTATCGGGCTTCTGACCGAGCTTGCCGCCGTCAAGAAAGAGTATGATAAGATAGCTCCGGCGCTTCGGCAGGTCGAGGAGAGCGGATACGGCATCGTGACGCCGTCGGTGGAGGATTTACAGCTCACCGAGCCCGAGATCGTCAAACAGCCGGGCGGGTACGGGGTGCGTCTGCGGGCGTCGGCGCCGTCCATCCATATGATCCGCGCCAATATTGAGACGGAGGTCAACCCCGTCGTCGGCAGTGAGAAGCAGTCGGAGGACGTGGTGAAATTCTTACTCAAAGGGTTTGAGGAGAATCCGGCGAGCATATGGGAATCCAACATTTTCGGCACGTCGCTGTATACGCTGATGAACGAAGGGCTGAACGCCAAGCTTGCGCATATGCCGTATGACGCGCGCATGAAGCTGACCGACACCTTGCAGAAGATCATCAACGACGGCTCGAACGGACTGATATGCATACTGCTGTAAGTAAAAATGACGTGCGCGCCCATAGAGGCGCGCACGTCATATCTGTATCATTCTCCCAAATATGCTTTTTTGACCGATTCGTCGTTGATGAGGTCCTGCGCCTTGCCGGAAAGGGAGATCTGCCCGACTTCCAGCACGTACGCACGGTCGGCGATGGCAAGCGCCTTTTTGGCGTTCTGTTCGACAAGAAGCACCGTGGTGCCGTCCTGCGAGACCTCACGGATGATCTGGAAAATTTCGTTGACAAGCAACGGCGACAAGCCCATCGACGGCTCGTCAAGAAGCAGGATGCGCGGATTTGACATGAGCGCTCTGCCCATGGCGAGCATCTGCTGTTCACCGCCCGAAAGGGTGCCGGCGATCTGATTCTTTCGCTCGGCGAGACGGGGGAAATGCTCGAAAACGTAATTCAGATTCTGCATAATGATCTTTTTGTCTTTTACGATGTAGGCGCCGAGACGCAGATTGTCGATGACGGATAACTGCTGGAACACGCGCCGTCCTTCCGGCACGTGCGCCATGCCGAGCGCCGGGATCTTGTAGGCGGGCGTCTTGGTGAGATCGTGTCCGTCATAAACGATACTGCCGGCGGAAGCGTTCACAAGCCCGGTGATGGTGTGGAGAATGGTGGTTTTTCCGGCGCCGTTTGCCCCGATAAGCGCCACGATCTCGCCGCGGCAGACCTGTAAGGAAACGCCTTTGAGGGCGCGGATCATGCCGTAGTATACTTCCAAATGCTTAACGTCCAACAGTAATTCGTTTTGCTTTTCTGCCATAATTTCAGCCATAATACGGTATCCTTTCTGTGAAGCGGTCACTCGCCGAGGTAGGCGGTAATGACTTCCGGCGCGTTGAGAACGACCGACGGCGTGCCGTGGATCAGTTCCTTGCCGAAGTTGAGCACCGTCAGTTCCTCGCAGACGCCGGCGACAAGCTTCATGTCGTGCTCGATCAACAGAATGGTCATGTCAAAGGTCTTGTTGATAAGACGGATGGTGTCCATCAGTTCCGCCGTTTCGTTGGGGTTCATGCCGGCGGCGGGCTCGTCGAGCAGAAGAAGCTTGGGAGAAGTGGCAAGGGCGCGGGCGATTTCCAGCTTGCGCTGTTTGCCGTAGGAAAGGTTGCAGGCAAGCAGATTGCACTCGTTTTCCAGCCCGACCAGTTTAAGCAGTCGTTCGGCACGGTAGTGCATTTTTTCCTCGGCCTCGTAATGACGCGGCAGACGCACCATGCTGAAAAAGGGATTGCAGGAAAACGTGCTCTGATTGTGAAGTCCGACCATGACGTTGTGGATGACGGACATGTTGTTGAAAAGACGGATGTTCTGGAAGGTGCGGGCGATGCCTTTGCGGTTGATGGCTTCCTGGCTTTTTCCGGTCAGGTCCTCGCCGTCAAGATAGAAGCGTCCCTCGGTCGGGCGGTAGACGCCGGTCAGCAGGTTGAAAACGGTAGTCTTGCCGGCGCCGTTGGGACCGATCAGCCCGTATAACTGCTTTTTTCTGATCTCGATGTTGATCTTCTGCGCGGCTTTCAGACCGCCGAATGTGATGCCGAGATTCTCGGTTTTGAGCATGATATCCGACATAATCAGTCCTCCTTGGAATCGGGCAGGTCTTCCGGGCGGGCGTCCGGCTCGTCGTCGAGCGCAATGTCGGTCGAAAGAAGCGCGTTCATTTTGATCTTGGTGGGAATGCGTGCCCAGAACGCCTCGTCGTCTCTGTGGACGCCGGGATTCGCGGGACGCTTGAAGGCGAAGGTTTTCCGGAGGCCGTCACGCAGCTTGCCGAGTCCGGGTGCGTTGCCGAAAATAACGATGACGATGAGCACCAGCGCGTAGATCAGGTAGCGCAGGGCGGCGAGATCGCCGGAAAGCTGATTTTGCAGGAAATAGTTGATGCAGGGGATAAGGATGGCGGCAATGATGGAGCCGGTGATCGAGCCCATACCGCCGAGCACGACCATGACGAGAATCTCGATGGAGTAGTTGTAGGAGAAGAAGGTGTACATGACCGGCGTGTTCATATGTCCGTAGATAACACCGGCGACACCGGCAAAGAAGGCGGAAAAGATGAAAACGAACAGCTTGTAGAAGGTGACGTTGATGCCCATCGCCTTGGCGGCGATCTCGTTGTCGCGGATGGCGGTGACGGCACGGCCGTGCTTGCTGTTGATGAAATTCTGCGTCAGGATGAGCATGAGAAAGACGACGGCGAACGCCACGATGAAGAGGGTGGGCGACTGACGGGTATCGTAACGGATGGAGGCAGTCTGGTACCCCATGGCGGCACCGAAAATTTTCTGATTTTTGAAGATGTTGCGGACGATCTCACCGAAGGCGAGCGTCACGATGGCGAGATAGTCGCCTTTTAAGCGCAGAGAGGGAAGTCCGATGATAAAGCCGAACACAGCGGCGACAAGTCCGCCGACTAACATGGATAACACGAGAACGGCGAGCTTGTTGGGGAGAACTTCTTTGAGATGAACGGCAAAATAGCAGCCGATATAGGCGCCGACGCACATGAAGCCGGCGTGACCGAGGCTGAGCTCACCGAGAAACCCGACCACGAGATTCAGGGAAACCGCCAGAATGATGCTGTACCCGATCTGCGCGAACAGGCTTGCCGTCGAGGCTTTCAGATTGCCGGAAAAAAGCATTCCGCATCCGACACCGAGCAGAGCCAGAACGATAAGATAGTTGAATAACTGTTTGAAACTGAAATGTTTTATTTTTTTTGCCATAAAAACCCACCGCCTTTCCGTCAGACTTTTTCACGAACGGTCCTGCCGAGAAGCCCGGTCGGCTTGACGAGCAGAATGAGGATCAGAAGGCTGAATTCGATCGCCGTGGTGTAGGGCGAAATGGCGGGAATGCTCAAACAGAGTTTTTCGATGACGCCGAGTAGGATGCCGCCGAGCATAGCGCCGGGGATCGAGCCGATGCCGCCGATGACGGCGGCGGTAAACGCCTTGATGCCGGGCATGGAGCCGAGATAGGGCTCGGTGTTGGGGATCTGCAATAAATAGAACATCCCGGCGAAAGCGGCGAGACAAGAGCCGATGGCAAAGGTGACGGTGATGATTTTGTTGACGTTGATGCCCATAAGGGTAGCGGCACCGCGGTCTTCCGAAACGGCGAGCATGGCGCTGCCGGTCTTGGTCAGTTTAATGAAGAGCGTGAGCGCGATCATGATGACGGCTCCGATGACGAGCGTCACGAAAGCGGCGGTCGTGATGCCGGAGGTTTTGAGAAAGGCAAGATCGGGGAGCTTCCAGCCGACGACGGGCTTGGAGACCGAGCCGAAAACGAGGAGCGCGATGCTTTGCAGCAGATAGCTGACACCGATAGCGGTAATGAGCACGGCAAGCGGAGAGGCGCCGCGTAAGGGCTTGTACGCGATCTTTTCGATGACGATGCCGAGCAGGGTGCAGACGACGAGTGCCGCGATAATGGCGGCAACGGGGTGCCCGAGCGTGGACAGTGTCACGAAAACGGCGTAGGCGCCGACCATGATAATGTCGCCGTGCGCGAAATTGAGCAGCTTGGCGATACCGTAGACCATGGTGTACCCAAGTGCGATCAGGGCGTAGATAGCGCCGAGACTGAGTCCGTCTATCAGTGTAATCATGAGGAATTTCCTACCTTTCAGAACAGAAGGGATCCGTGAAATAAAGGGGGTAACAATACGCAAGACGGTTGGACACGGGTTTACCCGTGCCCAACCACCGTACAAAAGTCAGATCCGTGAGGGGATCAGAACGTCACTTCGACGATCTGCGGAACCTTGTTGCAGGCACCGGTGAGATCCCACGTCATTTCGCCGGTAGCGCCCTTGTAAGAGAAGTTTTCGGACGTGATGGCGGTCTTGACGAGCTCGCACAGCGAGGAAGGATCAATGGTGACGTCGTTGACGCCGGCGACCTTCATAGCGTTGTAGATCGCGTAGATGGCATCGTAACCGTCAGCGGCGAACTGGTCGGGCGCGACACCGTATTCAGCGGTGTAAGCGGCGACGAATGCGGAAACGACAGCGTCTTCGCTGTTGACGTCGAACGGGGTGATGTATTCGACCTTGTTGTTGGCAACGACGGTTTCGTCGATCTGTCCCTTAACGCCGTCAAGTCCGTCACAGCCGAAGAGATCGGCGGTGCAGCCCTTGGCAACGGCGGCCTTTGCGACAAGACCTGCTTCGGTGTAATAGAAGGGAAGGAAGATGACGTCGCAGTCTTTGAGAGCTTCGATCTGGGTGGAGAAGTCCTTCTTGTTTTCGGCGTCGAAGGTCTGGACGGTGTAGGTCAGACCGAGAACTTCCATTTCAGCCTGGAAAGCATCGTAGATACCGGACGAATACGGGTCGCTGGTGTCGTAGATACAACCGATGTTCGCATAGCCGCGAGAGAGGAATTCGTCGGCGGCGAGGGTGCCCTGGTCGGGGTCGCCGAAGCAGATGCGGAACGCGCAGGAGGCGTCGATGCAGTTTGCGGCGGAAGCGGAGGGCGTGATGTAGAAGAGGTTGTCTGCCTCTGCCTTTGCTTCAAAGGAAGCGCAGGAGCCGGACGTGACCGAGCCGATGGAGATCTGCATACCGGACTCGTACAGCATGTCGTAGCCGTTGGCGGCATCCTGAGCGGCTGCCTTGTCATCCTTCATGTCGAATCTGAAGGTGACGCCGTTGAGACCGCCGAGAGCGTTGATCTCGTTGATGGCGAGGGTAGCGCCGTTGCGGACGGAGATACCGTAGCTGGAAACGTCGCCGGTCAGAGGGCCGGTGCCGCCGATGACGTATTCGGTGTTGCCGGAGGTGTAGCCGGAAGCGGCACCCGAGGCGGTGTTGGATTCGGTTCCGTTGGATGCGCAGGCGGCAAAGCAGACGACCATTGTGGCAGCCAACAGGATGGCGAGCAGTTTTTTCATGATGATTTCCTCCATGTTTAATTTTTTGCTCTTATATTATGATACCCCGAAGGATATTCACAACAGAATATGATACACAATATTGTGCTGTTTGTCAATAGTTTAACGGAAATTTCACATTCTTCGCGTCTCACACGCGGAAAATGAGATCGGTGTAGGTGGGGATCGTCCAGATGTCGGCGGGTACGAGCGGCTCGCAGAAGTCGATGAGTGTGCGCATGAGCGTCATCTGCGAAACGATCTTGTCGCGGAAGTACACGGCGCGCTTTTCGGCGCTTGCTTCGGGGATTTTGCCGAGCCGTTTGTCAAGCTCGCCCACCGCTTTGTATAGCTTGCCTTCTTTTTCGGAAAGCAGAGCTAACTCGTCCGTCTCCATCGAAACGTCTGCGGAGGCAAGAACGGCCTTCTTTGCGGCAATGGCGCCGGCAAGGCGGGCGGTATAGGCGCTGACGGCGGGCAGAATGTCCTTTTTCACCATGTCGGCGAGCGTCTGGGCTTCGATGTTGACGGTCTTGGAATAGGTCTCCAAAAGGATTTCGGTGCGCGAGCGCATTTCCTTTTCGGTAAAGATGTTGTGGTTGGCGAAAAGCTTTATGTTCTTGCTGTCCACAAAATGCGGGATAGCGTCGACGGTGGTCGGGTAGCTGATGAGCCCGCGCTCGGCGGCCTGCTTCTGCCATGCCGCGGAGTAGCCGTCGCCGTTGAAGATGATGCGCTTGTGTTCCTTGATGGTGCGCACGATGAGGGCGTTGAGCGTCTTGGTGAAGTCCTTTGCCTTTTCCAGCTCGTCGGCAAACTGCCGCAGTTCTTCGGCGACGATGGTGTTGAGCACGATGTTGGGCTCGGAGATGGACTGATTGGAGCTCAACATACGGAACTCGAACTTGTTGCCGGTGAAAGCGAAGGGGGAGGTGCGGTTGCGGTCGGTCGTGTCCTTGGGGATGTTGGGCAGGACGTGCACGCCGATCTGCATGGTCTGCTTTTCGGCGTTTTCGTAGACCGAGCCGTTTTCGATGGCGTCGATGAGAGAAGTGATCTCGTCACCGAGAAAGACGGAGATGACGGCAGGCGGTGCTTCGCCCGCACCGAGACGGTGGTCGTTGCCGGCGCTTGCGACCGAGATGCGCAAGAGATCCTGATACTCGTCGATTGCCTTGATGACGGCGACGAGGAAGAGGAGGAACTGCGCGTTTTCGTGCGGCGTTTTGCCGGGATCGAGCAGATTCTGCCCCTTGTCGGTCGAGAGTGACCAGTTGTTGTGCTTGCCGCTGCCGTTGACGCCGGCGAAGGGCTTGGGATGCAGCAAGCAGACAAGTCCGTGGCGTTCGGCGACGCGCTTCATGATGTCCATGGTGAGCTGATTCTGGTCGCAGGCGGCATTGGTGGAGGTATAGACGGGAGCGAGCTCGTGTTGAGCGGGTGCCGCCTCGTTGTGCTTGGTCTTGGCGTAGACGCCGAGCGTCCACAGCTCGCGGTCGAGCTCCTTCATGTAGTCGGATACGCGCGTCTTGATGGCACCGTAGTAATGGTCGTCCATTTCCTGTCCCTTGGGCGGCTTTGCGCCGAAGAGGGTGCGCCCGGTGAACATGAGATCGCGGCGTGCCTCGTAATATTTTTTGTCGATGAGGAAGTATTCCTGCTCGGCACCGACGGAGGTGTTGACGCGGCGCACGTCTTCGTTCCCGAAGAGACGCAGGACGCGTAACGCCTGCTCGTTGAGAGCTTCCATCGAGCGTAAGAGCGGCGTTTTCTGATCGAGCACGTCGCCGGTATAGGAGCAGAAGATGGTCGGGATGTAGAGAGAGCCGTCCTTGATGAAGGCGTAGGAGGTAGGATCCCATGCCGTGTAGCCGCGTGCCTCAAAGGTGGAGCGAAGTCCGCCGGAGGGGAAGCTGGAAGCGTCCGGCTCGCCCTTGATGAGCTCCTTGCCGGAAAACTCCATAATAACCTTGCCGTTAGGCAGCGGCGAGATGAAGCTGTCGTGCTTTTCCGCCGTGATACCGGTCAGCGGCTGGAACCAGTGCGTGAAATGGGTGGCGCCGTGTTCGACAGCCCAGTCCTTCATGGCGTTTGCCACGACGTTGGCAACATTGATATCGAGATCGGTGCCGCGGTCGATGGTCTTGCGCAAGGACTTATAGACGTCCTTAGGCAGTTTGTCACGCATGATGTCGTCGTTGAAAACGAGGTTCGCAAACATCTCCGGTACGTTGCTCATAATACGATTTTCTCTCCTTTATATGATACAAATGAAAATACCTTTACTTATCATACTCTAATTCTTGTGATTTGTCAAGTTTTTTTGCCGGAGTAGGGCAATCTCCTTTTTTTCAAAAAGGAGATCAAAGATTGCCGGGGAGCACCCCGGACCCCCTTCTCCGCAAAACGGGAAAACGTTTTGCGGAGGTGCGAGGCGCTGCCACGGCGGCATCGGTGCGGGATACGCACAAATTCCCAACCGTGCGGCACGGATTTTTTCCATGGCACAAACGGCGGCGTAGTGCCGGATATTCATGATATGTACAAAAGGACGGTCTCGGTGAGATGTTATTCTATCCGGCTTTGCGGCTCTATCCCGCGCGCAGAGTATCAGAGAATTTTTGCTAAACCTGCCCGCGTTGGAACGAGGCAGAAAGCCGGACAGGGACGTATTTCACTACATCTTTCTTTTCAGCAAATCAAGAATTTCCGGCAGTACGCCGCCGTTTGTACAATAAAAACATACCCGAGCCCCCACGGCTCGGGCTTTGAAGGGGCTCCCATCGGTGATACTGCGGCAAATGTTCGCACCGTCGCAAAGATGCGGCGCATGCCGCCTTTGCGACGTGGGGGGCTCCGGGGCGGCTCCCCGGCAATCTTTTTTTGTCTCTTTTTTTCTCTTGTGAGAAAAAAAGAGATTCCTTTCTTTTCTTTTGCAAGAAAAAAAGGAGTTTCTTTTCTTTCTCTTGTGAGAAAAAAGTAGAAAATTTTCTCTGCGCCGCATCGCGGCACAGTTTGGGTGCAGCGGCACGCTGCCTGCGCCGCACCGCGGCGCAATCCGCAAAACGAGCCCGCCGGGGGCGGGCTCGTTTTCCGCACACACTGCGTGCATTATGAAAGCAGAAGCGGCACGATCTTGTCGATGTCTCCCGCACCCATGG
>JAZRVE010000044.1:0-9762 GCA_045598975.1 Eubacteriales bacterium | reverse complement strand
TATTATCTTTTAGTATCTCTTTGTAGATTTAAGCGACAAATAAGTTACAACCCCGTTTGACGCTTGAAAAAATATTCAAAGAAAACGCTATATATTGTATATTTCAAACGATGATATGCAATATATAGCGTTATTTATTCGGCTTTGAAATCAGTAATATAGTCTTTTACGGAGCGGATCCCGCTTTCCGCATTTACATACTGGCTGTCTCCGCCCTGCTCGGTGCGGCGATGGGCAGTTTTCTGCTCTGTACGGCAGACCGCGTCGTTCATGGAAAGTCTTTCGTGCGCGGCCGATCGGTCTGTGACGCGTGCGGTCACACGCTTGCGGCGCGTGATCTCATTCCCGTCGTCAGTTTTTGTATAAGCCGCGGCAAATGCCGCTTCTGCGGGGCGAAGCTGTCGCTCCTTTACCCCGTTTCCGAACTTCTCGGCGCTCTTTCCTACGCGCTTACCGTGTTCGCGTTTGGTATATCGCTCCAAACCCTCGAAGCCCTTATTTTCATCAGTCTCCTTTTAGCCGTTTCCTTCGCTGATTTGGAGGAGTATATCATCCCGGACCGATTCTTGTTGATCGGTCTTATCGTTCGTTTAGGGTTTCTTCTTTTCGCCTTCCGTGACGAACTCCTTTCCTCAAAACGGGCTCTTATCGCCGAGCTGCCGGACGATCTCGTCAACGGCGGGCGTATCCTCTCGATGGACGCCATGGCGGATTTCATCCGCGACACCGTCAAGCAGAACTCCTTCCCCAAGGGCAACGCCGCCATCATTCTGCCCGGCTCCGCGGTCTACATCCGCAACGCCACCGTCCCCGCCATGACCGTCAGCCAGCTCAAATACAATCTGCCCTTTGAATTCAAGGATTATCTCGCGGAAGAAAAATCCAAATACATATTCGACTACGCCGTGCTGGAAACGAGAAACGACGAAAACGGCTCTCCGTTTGAACTCGACATTTTCTCCTGCGCGACACTGCGCACCACCATGGACAACTACCGCACCATGCTCCGCCGCGCCGGCTTCAAGCTCAAACTCGCCGTCCCGGAGGAGTACGCCCTTTCGTCGGTCCTCAAAAACAGATTCGGCGAAGAGGAGATCAACAACAGTTGCTTCTGCATCGCCTCCATCGGCTACAAGGAGACCGACCTCTTCTTTTACCGCGGCTCCCGTTTCACCTTCAAGCGCGTTATCGACCTCGGTATCTTCGACCTCGAACGCAAGATTTCCGAATGGATGGACGCCGACATCCACATGGCACACTCCTACATCGACCACGACGAAATCCTTAAAGACGATCGCTGCCGCGACGTTTACGACACGCTCGCCGTCGAGATCATGAAGGCCGTCAACTTTTTCAACTACAACAACCGTGATATGGAGCTCAGCGATCTGTATCTCGGCGGCGGCCTGACCGTCAACTATTTCCGCGACGCCATCACCCGTGTGACGAGTTTCCGCTCTCACCTTGCCGATGAATTACTGCCGGAGGGCGTTTCCGCCGTCGAAAGACCGTGGATGTTCTTGACCGCTTACGGCAGTATGCTGTGAGAAAGGAGAAGTATACGCCATGAACAACGATCTCAACACCGCGGAAGCGCTGAACACCGACGGCACGAACACAAACGCGAACGCCCCCGCCGCTTCCCATGCCGCCAAATTGACGCCGTTAGAACTTCTCAAACGCGGCTCTTTTGACCGTATCGCTTTCAAAAAAACGCTCAACCTCGCCGCGCGGGACGACACCTCACGCCCTGTCCTACTGATCGCCGCCGGCTTTATCGTCATCGCCTTTCTCGCTTTTCTCGCGGTACGCTACGGCGTCATCGCTCAGTTTGCCCGCGTCGCCAAGGCGGAAGCCGACTATCAGCAGGTACACGAGCTATGCTCTTCCCTGGAAAAAGAGGCTGCCCGCTTCTCCGAAGTGCGCATCGAGTTCCTGACCTACACCTCCGGCTGGATGAACGACGTCAAGGACACCAAGTACGCCATCGGCGTCGACCGTGAGGACGTTCTCGACCTCATCGACCGCGTCTTCGTCCCCTACGGCGAGATCACGAGCCTGTCCATCAACAGCTATCAGGACAAGAGCCACCAGCTCCACGACACGCTGGAAATCTCCATGCGCGTCGACAGTATGAGCACCGCTTCCTCCGTTCTCGCGGACGTGCGGAACGATCCTCTCTGCCGCAATGCGGTCTTCAATCTCGCCGAAAGCAACGAGATCGAGGAAAACGGAAACAAGAACAAAAACAACATCGACCTCGACATCATCGGGGATCAGTACGACCAGTACGTGAGATTCTCCGTCACGGTCGAGCTCAAAAAGATGGGAGATGACAAATAATGCTCAACCGAGACCTTACCGCCCGTGAAAAGGTGCTGCTTGGCGTCTTCGTGGTCATTCTGCTCGTGCTTGGCTATTACAATTTTGTCCTCACTCCCATCAACGCTCAGATCGAAAACTATCAAAACATGGCCACCGAGGAAAGTGACCGCATCAACATCGCTCAGACCACCGTCATGCGCATCCGTCAGATGGAAAAGGAGATCGAAAGTGCCAAAAAGTCCGGCACCGTGCGCCCCATTCCGGAATACGACAGCAGCGTTTCCCTCGGAATCGAACTGCAATCGCTCATGGCGGGCACCATCGACTATCTGCTCGACTTTGAGACGCCCGACACCTCGGATACCATCGTCAAGCGCCCGCTCACCGTCACCTTCCGTACCTATACCTACGGGCAGGCCGCTTCCGTCATCCGCGCCATCCACGGGGCGTCCCATCTCAATCAGATCTCGGACGTCAGCATGACCGCAAGCACCGTCAGAAACCGGAACGATTACAATACCATCGTCAAGACCACCTTATATGTCACGTTTTTTGAAATCAAAAAACAGGAGGCGGTCTGTACGCGTCACTTACGAAAACTATCCGATAAAAAAGGCATGACGCTTTCCGAAACGCTGATCGCCGTCGCCGTGCTCGTGCTCATCAGCGCCGCCATCCTATTGGTGCTGAACGCCGGCGTCAATACCTACGCCAAATCGGTCACCTTCTCGGAATCGCAGGTCCTCTGCTCCACCCTCTCTTCCATCATTGCGGACGAACTGCGCTACGCCGGGACCGTTGTGACCGACAGCAAAAAAAACGTTACGAGCTTTTTCAGTTACAACTACGGCAACAGTCAGACCGCCTTCAAAACAGACGAGGACGGGCAACTCACGCTCGGCGACGAAAAGCTGTTGAGCGACGCCGCCTACGTCAAGGGCACCCGTGCCACCGTCAGCGTCAAATACACGGACGGCATTTTCCGCGTCGCGCTCAAAATACTGAACGGCAAGGGAGAGACCATCGCTTCCAACGATTTTGAAGTGATCCCCTTAAACGCCGAAGCGTAAAACAAAAAGCGATAAGAGCTTATCTTATCGCTTTTCTTTTTGTTTCTTTTTACAGGATGCCCCAAGCGGCGTCCTGTTTGATTTTCTTTAAGATTTCCTCATCGGCCGGGCAGAACTCGTAATCGTCTATCTGCGGCGGCGTGATCCAGGCAAGATCGGCATGCTCTGATCTCTGCGGCTCCCCGGCACGGATATGCGCTTTATACAGCGTCAGATGCACCGTGAGATCGGGATACTCGTGGACGACCTCCGTGTATGTTTCATCAACGGCGATCTCCACCGCCAGTTCCTCGCGGCATTCCCGCACGAGCGCCTGCTCACCCGTTTCGCCTTTTTCCACTTTCCCGCCGACAAATTCCCACAGCAGCCCCCGCGCCTTATGCGCCGGGCGCTTACCGATCAAAAACCGTTCTCCTTCGGTGATGAGCGCCGCCACCACTTCCGTCCGGCATATTTTTCCGTCTTTCGTCATACTTTCATCATGTCCTCTTCCTGCGCCGGTGCGGGTGTCCGGTCTTCTTTTTTCCGGCTTCCCACACGACAGACAAGGACCGCGAAAAGCGTGATCGGCAATGCCGCAAACACGTCGATGACCGAGTGCTGCTTCATAAACACCGTCGAAAGGCAGATGGAAAGCGCGATGATCCCCGAAAGGATACGGATACCGGCGGACGTCAGCCCCTTTGCCCGGTAGGCGCCCCCGAACACGGCAAGCGTGCCTAAAACGTGGATGGACGGGCAGACGTTGGTATTGGTATCAAAGGTATAAAACAGCGCGACAAAGTGTGTAAGTACGTTATCCCGCTCAAACACGGCGGGGCGAAGCTGTTGACAGGTGGGAAACAGGATATAGATCACATACGTCACCGTATAGGTAACGGCAATGAATTTCATGATCCACACAAAACGGTCTACGTCATAAAAGAAAGTATACACCACTATGGCAAACATATAGAAAAACCACAGCATATACGGAATGACGAACCATTCGCAGAACGGGATGACATCGTCCAGCGCGCAGTGGATGGGGGTATAGTGATCCATCGACACGCCCCGTTCAAGCAAGCCGAACACAAGTAGGGAGATCGGCCAGACTATCAGCCACAACACGTGCCGATAGGGCGGCGTCATGATATTATGTTTCGTAAGTTTCCGGTAATCCACGACCGGTTTTTGAATCCGCATATTTTTTCCTCTCTCACAGGCTGTCGCCGCGCATCCGGTCAAAGATCTGCTCGGCGGCGGATGCCCGCTTTTGTCCGAACTGCCGCATCCGCTCCGCCATGGCGTTTCGCTCTGTATCATCCGCAAGCAGGGACTCGCACGTCTTCGCCAACGCTTCCGTTCCCGTCGCCGTGACCGCCATGCCTCTTTCCGTAAAAAACCGCCGGTTATACTCCTCACAGCCTGCCACCGCGTCGATCAGCACCATCGGCAGCTCTTTCCGTGCCGCTTCCGTTACGCTGATGCCGCCCGGCTTCGTCAGAAACACGTCGGCGCTGTCCATAAGCTGCGAAACGTTTTTCACGTATCCCAGAATATGCACGTTTTTCGTTTTTTCCTCCGCTTCCGTCAGCGCTTCGTACAACTTTTCATTGGTGCCGCACACCACCGAAATATCCGCCGTGTCTTTCAGCTTTTCGGCAAGCCGCACGGTGAGCGAAAGCAAATGCCCGCACCCCATACTGCCGCACATGACAAGCAGGTGCTTGCGTCCGGGATCGATGCCGCACGCCTTTTTCGCCTGCTCCTTCGGCGTTCTTTCGTAAAACATTTTCCGGATCGGGATGCCGCAGGCGATCCGTTTTTCCGCCGGAAACGCGGGACTTGCGAAGTCCGCGTCAAGGTCTTCGTGCGGCAGAAAGCAGAAATCCGCCAGGATATCCTTTACTCCGGGACTGCACGTGTAATCCGTCGCCACAAAGCCGCATCTCACCGACAGCGGATACCGCTTCTGCACCTCGCTGAACATAAGAGAGGCAAAAACGTGTGTGGAAATGACGCTGTCGAACTGCCCGTCGCACAGAAAGGCGTACAGGCGGTCGGCGCCGATGGCGAGCATATGATAATTCAGCGAATTTTCATTGAACATTTCCGGATTTTTTTCGGAACGCGCATAGCCCTTGCCGTAGCTCCTGGGAAAATACCGGTAAAACATCACGTGAGCCGTCGAAACGAGTTTCGATGCACGCCGGGAAATAAACCCCAGCGCATCCTGGATCAGGCAGACCTCTCCCTTTTCGTCGTACACTTCCTTGATCGCCTGCGCGCAGGCGTTATGCCCCATGCCGGTGTTACACGTTAAGATGAGTGTCCGCATATGCCGTAATCTCCTCTTTTGCATCCCTTTGCAGGGCGAGCGCCCTGCTGTGATTCAGCGTCCGGATCAGGCGCGGCCGGTTATAGCGCTGAATGATGATGAACGGCAGATTGCCGAACAGATTATAGACGATGGTGACAAGCCAGCCGCCCGTGCCCTCCCAGATGAGCACGCACATAAAGCCGCCCGCAAACAGAAACCAGTGCACGATCTCCGCGATGCACGTCTCGTTGATGAGCGTGACAAGCGCTTCGTCGGACGGCACACCCAGCCTTTTTACCGGCACGAACCGCGGCAGGAGCCTGCTCATATCCGGCACGTGCGTTTTCCATTGTCTCACGCCGAATTTTTCATAAAAAGCGCCGCTCTTTTCAAAGGAGTATTCTTTATACGGAAACCGATCCCAGCGAAGCAACGCCGTCGGCAAAAACCGTCCCGCGACAAATCCGACCACACCCATTACCGCCAGAAAGACGGCGCACCGGAGAAAATCTCTCATATATGTAATCACAACTCCCATCATTATCTCTCATTATATCGCATCTTCCCGATTATGTCAACAGGATTTTCCCGGCACTTTTCACAAAGACGGGGAAAAAGAACGGCAAAATTTGTTTTTCTTTTTTGAGGAAAACCACTTGACAAACATCCGCGTCTGTTGTACAATATCCGTGGTTAGTTGAGGCTAACCGGTATCGCAAGGAGGTTTCCGTATGACGTTAAAAGAACTGTCGGTCGGGCATTCCGCCGTCATCACGAATGTAGGCGGAGAAGGGGCTCTGCGCCAGCATTTTCTCGACATGGGCATGATCCCCGGCGCCGCCGTGACGCTCACCAAATACGCCCCCATGGGCGACCCGATGGAGCTTGAAATCCACGGGTATGAGCTGACACTGCGACTTGCCGACGCGGAAAACATACAGATCTCTCCGATCGCGCCGTCCGCGGGACAGGACAAAACGGCTTCTTCCTCCCCCCAAAAACGTCCGCTTCCCGTCAAACACCCCGGTCTCGGCGAACCCGGCAAATATCACGTCAAGGCGGACGAGAATCCGCTCCCCAAGGGGACACCTCTCACCTTTGCTCTTGCAGGCAACCAGAACTGCGGCAAGACCACCTTATTCAACGTTCTCACCGGCTCCAACCAGCACGTCGGCAACTTTCCCGGCGTTACGGTCGACCGCAAAAGCGGAAACATCCGCGACCACGCCGATACCTCCGTCACCGACCTGCCCGGCATCTATTCCCTCTCTCCCTACACGAGCGAGGAGATCGTCTCCCGGCAGTTTATTCTCGATGAAAAGCCGACCGGCATCATCAATATCGTCGACGCCACCAACATCGAACGCAATCTCTATCTCACCATGCAGCTCATGGAACTCGACATCCCCGTCGTCGTCGCTCTCAACATGATGGACGAGGTACGCGGCAACGGCGGCACCGTATACATCAACGAAATGGAAGAAATGCTCGGCGTGCCCGTTGTCCCCATTTCCGCCGCCAAGAACGAGGGCGTCGACGAGCTTATCCGCCACGCCTTACACGTCGCCAAATACGGCGAGCGCCCCGGCAGAACGGATTTCTGCGACAAAAACGACCGCGGCGGCGCCGTGCACCGCTGTCTGCACGGCATCATGCACCTCATCGAAGACCACGCAAGGGACGCCGGCATCCCCGTCCGCTTTGCGGCAAGCAAGCTTGCCGAGGGCGACGAACGCATCGCGGAGGCGCTTTCCCTTACGCGCAACGAAGCGGAGATGATCGAACACATCATCTGCCAGATGGAGGAGGAAAGCGGACTCGACCGCGCCGCCGCCATCGCCGACATGCGTTTTTCCTTTATTGAAAAGCTCTGCCGGAAAACCGTCGTCAAGCCGAAGGAAAGCCGCGAACACATCCGCTCCCGCCGCATCGACCGCATCCTTACCGGCAAGTTTACCGCCATCCCCGCCTTCATCCTCATTATGGGATCGGTTTTCTATCTCACCTTCAACGTCATCGGCGCTTATCTGCAAAATCTTTTGCAGTCCGGCATTGATTCGCTCACCGCCCTTGCCGATGCGGCGCTGTCGGCTTCCGCCGTCAACGCTTCCCTGCATTCGCTCATCATCGACGGCGTTTTCGGCGGCGTCGGCAGTGTCGTCAGCTTTGTGCCCGTCATCGTGGTACTGTTCCTCTTTCTCTCTTTATTGGAGGACAGCGGTTACATGGCCCGCGTTGCCTTCGTAACGGACAAATTACTGCGCAAGATCGGTCTTTCCGGGCGAAGCATCGTGCCGATGCTCATCGGCTTCGGCTGTACCGTGCCGGGCGTCATGGCAAGCCGCACGCTTCCCTCCGCCCGCGACCGCAAAATGACCATCCTCCTCACGCCCTTCATGTCCTGCACGGCAAAGCTCCCCGTTTACGGCTTTTTCGCCCGTGCGTTCTTTCCGGCATACAGCGGGCTCATCATGGTCGGCTTATACTTTCTCGGCATCCTCACGGGGATCGTGACGGCGCTTATCGCCAAAGCCACCGTCTTCCGCGGCGAAGCCGTGCCGTTCGTTATGGAACTGCCCAACTACCGTCTGCCGGGGCTCAAAAACGTACTGCGGTTATTATGGGACAAGGCGAAGGACTTTTTACAGCGCGCGTTTACCGTCATCTTTCTTGCCTCCATCATCGTATGGTTCTTACAGTCCTTTGACTTCGGTCTCAACCCGGTCACCGATTCGCGTTTCAGCATCCTCGCCGCCATTTCCGGCGTTATCGCGCCTGTCTTTTCTCCCCTCGGCTTCGGCGACTGGCGTGTCGTCACCGCCCTCATCGCCGGATTTATGGCGAAAGAGAGCGTGGTCTCCACCTTATCCGTTCTTGTCGGCGACGCCGGACATTTTGCCGCGTCCGGTGTATTGACCGCCCTTTCGGCGGGCTCCTTACTCGTTTTCTGCCTGCTGTACACGCCCTGCGTTGCCGCCATCGCCGCCATCCGGCGTGAGCTCGGCGGGAAATGGGCGATCGGCATCGTCTTCTTCCAATGTGCCGTGGCGTGGGTATGCGCCTTTATCATCCACGGCATCCTGTTGCTTTCGGGGGTGATGTGACATGAACACGGCAAGTCTGATCGTCCTCGCCGTTCTCGTCGTCGCCCTCATCGCCGATCTTGTGTTCTTATGGCGGCGGAGAGACCGTTTCCCCCGCTGTGCGGGCTGTTCGGGAGACTGCGCCTCCTGTCGGTCACACACGCAAAAATAGAGAGGGCAAAAGCCGCGGAAAATTTCCTGCGGCTTTTTTTGCTTTTGCTCTTGATTTTTCCGGGAGATATGGTATAATGATACTGTCAGTTCTGCGGATATAGTTCATTGGTAGAACCTCAGCTTCCCAAGCTGATGAGGCGGGTCCGATTCCCGTTATCCGCTCCAAAAGCAGAAAGCCGCACGACTGTGCGGCCTTTTTTTATCAACCGTTTGGGGCTCGGCACCTATTGCAGTCAGATCCGGTTTCGCGACTTCAAGTTATACCGTCCGCGCATCACCTACGTTCCCATGAAATACACTGCTGATTTTTAATATTGCCGCTACCGCTTCATTCACGCCCGCCGTTGATTTTTTTTGGTGGAAATGCTCAACTTTTTTCGTGCAGACGAAGAAAAGAAACTCCTTTTTTCTCTCGCAAGAAAAAAGGAGTGCAAAAAAGTGCGCTCGGAGGTTCCCTCCGAGACCTCCGAGCCGCAAATGCCGACTGCGCGCAGAGCGCTCCGTCGGGAGATTTGCGGCGGAGCAAACCGTTATTGCAGTATCAACATTGTAAGCACGTTGAACCCCCGAGCCCTGCGGCTCGGGTTTGTTTTTATTGTGCAAACGACGGCGTACTGCCGGAAATTCTCGATTTGCGGAAAGGGAAGATATTGGTTAAATACGTCCCTATTCTACTTTGTACCTCTATTCAACGCGCGGAAAGTTACTGCAAACAAAAAAGGTATGCGGCGCGCGCTCATGGTTTTGCGACGCGCCCGCCGCCGTTTAGGCGGGCGTGTCCCCTGATCGCGGGACACTGCGGCAGTTG